>JANPAK010000293.1:0-5087 GCA_031429925.1 Variovorax sp. | reverse complement strand
GTTGCTGGGTTTGTTTATTGGGAGCTTTCTCAATGTCGTGGTGTACAGGTTGCCCAAAATGCTGGAAATGCAATGGGCCGCCGAATGCCATCAACTCAATCACCCGCAAGACGCACCGCCGGTCGCGGCAAAGTTCAATCTCATGGTGCCGCGATCGCGCTGTCCGCAGTGCGGCCATCAAATTCGCTGGTATGAGAATATTCCGATTGTGAGCTATTTGGCGCTCAAAGGCAGATGCTCCGCGTGCCAAACACCGATCAGCAAACGCTACCCCTTCCTTGAGGCTTTGACTGGAGTTCTTTTCGCCTATTGCGCCTGGCGTTGGGGCTGGAGTTGGCAAACCGCAGTCTGGTGTACCTTTTGCGCTGCCCTGATTGCGTTGACCTTCATTGATTGGGATACGACGCTGCTGCCCGATGACATTACTCTGCCTTTGGTTTGGCTTGGACTGATTGTTGCCGCGCTTCGCGTGAATCCGGAGGCTTCTCTCGTCAACTCGGTTTGGGGGGCGGTGGCTGGGTACCTCTCGTTGTGGAGTGTGTATTGGCTATTTAAATTGGTCACAGGCAAAGAGGGCATGGGCTACGGTGACTTCAAACTTTTCGCGGCTTTGGGCGCATGGTTTGGGTGGCAGGCATTGGTGCCGATGATCTTGTTGGCATCTATGATTGGGGCCGTCGTCGGCATCGCCATGAAGCTGCGCAGCCAACTGCGGGAGGGTGGGTATGTGCCTTTTGGACCATTTTTGGCTGGTTCTGGGTTCGTCGGCCTAGTTTTCGGTCCGCAGAATATCTTGCGCGCAATCGGTCTTTAATGGGTGGCTAGGGCATGATGACCTTGGGCTTAACCGGAGGCATTGGCAGCGGAAAAAGTACAGTGGCCAAGCTGTTGCAGTCGGCTGGGGCTGTGCTCGTTGATGCCGATGAAATCTCCAAACAGACCACACAGCCGGGCGGAATGGCTATGCAGGCCCTCGAGGCGGCGTTTGGCAAAAAGATCATTGCGCGCGACGGCGGTTTGGATCGCGATGCTATGCGTAGTTTGATCCTTGCGGATGCTAATGCCAAGGCCACTCTTGAGGCGATTGTTCATCCGTTGGTTAGGCAACGGATGCTTAGTCAGAAACAGGCAGCGCTAGAGGGCGGTTGCCGGCACTTGGTATTGGACATCCCGCTACTTGTCGAAGGAGGCGCCCAATGGCGTTGCCAAGTCGATGCTGTCTGGGTGATTGATTGCCGCGTGGAAATCCAGATCGCGCGCGTGATATCGCGAAGTGGTTGGCCCCAGTCACAAGTGGAGCAGGTTTTAGCGGCTCAGGTAAGCAGGCAGCAGCGGCTCAGTTGCGCAGATGTTGTGATCTATAACGACAACATCACGCTGGAAGAGCTTGCCCAACATGTCTTTCAGCAACTGAACGTTCTGGAGTTCGCTCGTGCGTAAAACTTCGGGCTATGATTGCGCCTAGTTCATCTGCTTGATACCTTGAGCAAACAACATCTGTGATTCTCTACGAATACCCCTTCAACGAGCGCGTGCGTACCTACCTGCGCTTAGAGCACCTGTTCGAGCGCCTTGGCCAACTGCTCGGGCGTGATGATCCGCTGGATCATCATTTCGCTTTTGTGACGATCTTCGAGATCATTGAGGTCGCTGCGCGCGCTGAGCTCAAATCGGATGTGCTGAAAGATTTGGAAAAGCACAAGCAGCAGATGCTGGTTTTTCGTGGCAATCCAGCCATTGAAGCAGATGTGCTGGAGGGCGTCATTTCGCAGATTGAGGCGGCTTTCTCAGCCGTTAACACCCAAATCGGCAAAGCTGGCTCAACCCTTAACGACAATGAGTGGATCACCAGCGTACGCAGCCGGATTGCTATCCCTGCGGGAACTTGTGAATTTGACTTACCTGCCTACTATCACTGGCAGCATCACAGTCCTGCTCGCCGCCGTGACGACATGATGCGTTGGGCCAGCACGCTGTGGCCTATGGCCCAAGCCGTCAATTTGTTGTTGAAGTTGATCCGGGACTCTGGCTCTGCGCAAAAAGTCATGGCGACCAATGGTCATTTTCAGCAAAATCTGCCGCAAGGCCGCACCTTTCAGCTGCTGCGTTTGCGAATTGATGAGCAACTGGGCTTGGTACCTGAGATCAGTGGAAATAGGCTCATTGTTTCAGTGCGCCTGCTTCGTCCCTCGGCAGACGACAAGCTGCCTAGCGCGGCTGCGGTAGATACTGGCTTAGAACTGACTCTTTGTAGTTAGTCCTGTTGCAGGCAGCGTTTGGCGATGGAGAAGAAACCCCCTGTTGTGCGATGCCCCGCTTGTGGCGGTGATAGCCTGTATGCAATCAGCAATGCATGGCGCCCTTTTGCAGCCAGCGGTGCAAGCAAATCGATTTCGGCGCTTGGGCCAGCGAAGAGTTTCGCGTGGCGGGCAAACTTGAAGAGTTAGACCCGAGCGAGCTGTCCGATCTCAATGAGCAAAGTGCCACTCGGCATTGAGTGTGGTCAGGCTAGGGCCGCCTTCTCCGGAAGAGTCGCCAGAATAACTCCCGCCAATGCGATCGCAAACGCAGTCATTTGCAGCCCATTCATGGTCTCGCCAAGAACAAGCACCCCCACAGAAGCGGCGGCAATGGGCAGCATCACCGTGAATACGCCTGCTTTGGCTGCGGGCACAGCTTTTAGGCCTGTCATCCATAGCCAAACCGTCCAAACACTGGCCGCAAGTGAGTAAAACACCAGCAGCAGCCAAACACCGTGGGGCACCGTCGAAAAGTCGAATTGAAGCGCTTGCCATAAACCCAGTGGCGTGACGAGAAGAAGGCCCCATAGATTGATGAGCGAAGTAATGCGTTTAGGACCCAAACTCGCGGTGAGGCGTTTCCCAATGACAGCGTAAGCCGCCTCGCAAAGTACCGCGCAAAACACCAAAAGATTGCCGAGCATGGCATCTTTGTCATACAAACTGCCAGATAACCCTTGCGTTGCCTGCGAAAAATGATCACTTTTTGAGAGCGAGACCAGGGCAATACCGAGTACCGCGCAGGCCACGGCTGCCCAAACCCGCCCGCCAACCCGTTCGCGCAAGAACAACCAACTCATGACCGCGACGCAGGCTGGAATACTGGCCATGATCACGCCGGCCGCGACCGCGCTGGTCATGCTCACGCCATAGAGCATGCAAATGGAGAAAAGGAAATTGCCCAAAAAGGACTCTAGGAAAAGCAGGCGTTTTGTGGGCCCGCTCAGAGGGGCTTCATTCGCTGGCTTTTTCAACCAGTGGAGCATGGCCAAACCACCGATGCCAAAGCGTAACCACGCGAGAAGAAAAATGGGTAGTACCAGCACAAGCTGTTTGGACAAGCCGACATAGCTTCCGACGAGGGCCATGGAAAGTGCTAAGCACCCGTAGGCACCCAATTGCCTGAAATCATAGGATCCAGAACGGTTCACAATACGGTTTTTACAAGGTACATCGCGTCAATCATGCCAGAACATCGCTTGTTTTTTGTCTACGGCACGTTGCGTCAAGGTGACGATAACGACATCAACCGACTTTCTCCATCGCCGATTTTCGTCAGTTGCGCCAGTGTCGCAGGCACGATGTATCACTTAGGCTCTTATCCCGGCGTGAGGCTTGGCGGTCCCGAACAAGTGATTGGCGAGGTCTACGCCGTAAGCGAAGAACTGGAGAAGAAGCTTGATGCCATTGAGTCGGAGTATCCAGCGCAAAGCGATGAGTATGCGAAGCGCGAGATTGCGGTTCAGGTGGCCGGTCAGTCACTCAACTGCTTTGTGTATGAAATCAATCCGATTTATGCCCAAGGCAAGCCCGTGATTCTCAGCGGCGACTGGGTCAAGGACCGCTAGTCATTTGCGCGATCCGCGCTAAGCCAAAAAGGCCGCAATCAACTGAGCCAACTGTCGAGGCTGGTCGTGGTGGAGCATGTGGCCAGCGTCCTCAATACGCTCGATACGCGCATTGGGTACATTTTTCAAACGCTCATGGTAATCAGCCAATGTATAGCGACCCTTGTACCAACCCGTCATGGAGTCGTCTGACGCCTCAATCGCCAGCAGCGGCATGCTGATGCGTTGGTAGAGCGACAGAGTCTCTTCTAAACGCGCTAGGTTGGCATTGACAATCTTATGAGCGGCATCGCCCAAGATGGCATATTCACCCGCAGCGTTTTTCCCTGACCAATGCTGCGCGAGCCAATCGGCCTTATCTTCATTCAGGCGCGGATTGGTTTTCATCAGTCGCTGAGCCACACCTGTAAGCGAGGGGTAGGCGCGAAGGGTCAGATCGCCGCGATGGTACTGCTTGAGTTGATCCATCCACTGCGCATAGCGTTTGGGGGCTTGTGCAGCGTTGGTTTCGGGCATACCAAAGCCTTCGAGGTTGATCAAGCGGCGAATTCGATCTGGGCGCACGCCCGCATAGCTCATCACGACGTTTCCGCCGAGGCTGTGTCCCAGTAAGTCAATTGCGCGATCTGGTGACACATGGTCGACGAGAAAGTCGAGGTCGGCCATGTAATCGGGAATCCAATAGTTGTCCGTGTCTCCCCCTTGGCAATTCTTTGCGGGATTGTTGACATGGTGTGTAAGGCCATAACCGCGCCAATCTGGCGAAATGATATGACGGCCGGCCAAAGGGGTGTCTTCAAGCGCATCAACGACAAATTGAAATGAGGCAGCGACATCCATCCAGCCGTGCACCATCACGAGGCTGGGCTGATCTGCTTGGGGCTTACCCCACTCACGGACATGATACTGGTGGGTTCGGATACGAACAAAGCGACTGAGACTGGTGCGACGGGGCGAATACATCGGTGCATCTTAGTGGAATAATGGTCACTCGAACTTGAAGAACCGTCATGCCTGCGACAAACCCGCCCGTTGACCAGTATGCCGCGATCCATCGGCGGATGCGCTGGCGCGTGCCCGGCCGGTTCAACATGGCGCAGGTGTGTGCTCGGCGTTGGGCCGAAAACCCGGATACTATGAAAACCATAGCGGTTCGGGCGCATTTTACTGGGGCTGATGGCAGAAGTTCTCCGAAATCCTTGACCTACCAGCAGCTGGG
>JANPAK010000292.1:0-5566 GCA_031429925.1 Variovorax sp. | reverse complement strand
GGCTGGACTGGGAAAATCGCCTTAAAAGCGGATTGATTTGTGATGCAGGCGGGCAGAGCCTGTCAATCGATGCCCCCTATCTACCCGGCCAGCGGATTTACTATTGGCGCGATGCGGGGCCAGAGCCACGCATTCCGTTTGACGAACTGATCATTTATCAAGACGAGCACATTTTGGTGGCCGACAAACCGCATTTCCTGCCCGTCACGCCCACGGGGCGCTATGTGCAAGAGACGCTTCTTGTGCGCCTGAAAAAACGCACCGGCCTAGCGGATATCACGCCCATGCACAGGATTGACCGCGACACGGCGGGCCTCGTGATGTTTTGCATCCGCGTGCAAGATCGTGACGCCTATGCGGCGATGTTTCGGGGTCGCAATCTGGCCAAGACCTACGAATGCATCGCGCCGTTTTCTGAGCGGCTGGCCTTCCCGCTAGTCCGTAAAACCCGCCTTGTCACCTCGCCTGATTCCTTCATGCAAATGACGGAAGCGCCCGGCGAACCGAATTCTGAAACCCGCATCGAACTGGTCGAGCAGCTCAGCGGCGGCCTCGCGCGCTATTCGCTACACCCCATCAGCGGCAAACGCCATCAGCTTCGTGTGCACATGACTGGCTTGGGGCTACCTATCATGGGTGATGGCATTTACCCCACACTCACGCCCGAAACGCGGCAGCCTAACTACAGCCAGCCGCTGCAGTTGCTCGCCAAAGAACTGGCTTTTGAAGACCCGGTGACGGGGCTGAGGCACCGGTTTGTGTCTCTGCTGAATTTGAAGTCACCTTGACGCGTGGAGATCAAAGGCTCGAGTGGCCTAGAATCGTGCCAGCCTTCTTCTCACACGATTGAGTTTCCCATCCGACCCATGTACGCCGACCATTTCGGACTGACTCAAGATCCGTTTTCTATCGCGCCGGATCCCCGCTACCTCTTTATGAGCGAGCGGCATCGGGAAGCCTTGGCGCATCTGCTCTACGGTGTATCGGGGGTAGGGGCTTCGAGCGGTGGCACCGGGGGCGGCTTCGTGTTGCTCACCGGCGATATTGGTACGGGCAAGACCACGATCTGTCGGTGTTTCTTAGAGCAAATCCCGCCAGCCTGCCATGTGGCCTATATCTTCAATCCGAAGCTGACGGTGGTGGAGCTATTGCAAACCATTTGCGAAGAGTTCCATATTGGGAGCCCGCAGCCATCCGATTCAGCGCCAACGGTCAAAAACTACATCGACACGCTCAATGCCTTTTTGCTGCAGAGCCATGCCCACGGCCAAAGCTGCGTACTTATCGTTGACGAAGCCCAAAATCTGCACCCAGACGTGCTGGAGCAACTGCGCCTGCTCACCAACTTGGAAACCAATGAACGCAAGCTGCTGCAAATTGTGTTGATCGGCCAACCCGAGCTGCGCACCATGCTGCAGCAACCTGAGCTTGCGCAACTGGCGCAGCGCGTGATTGCGCGCTTCCATCTGGATGCGCTGAGCGAGCCCGAAACCACGCAGTACATCAGCCACCGGCTCGCCATTGCCGGGCATCACGGCGCGCTGCCGTTTGATGACGTGAGCCTGCGCCAAATCCACCGCCTCACACACGGCGTGCCCAGGCGCATCAACTTGCTGTGTGGTCGTGCGCTGCTAGGTGCTTGGGCCCATGGGGCAACACGCGTCAACCGCACCATCGTGAACAAGGCTGCGCAAGAGGTATTTGGGGCCGAACCAGAGGGAGCACCAAAGCATCGCGCCATGACCATGGGCTTTGCACTGGTGGGGCTAGCGCTTGTCGTGGCTCTTGGTGGCTTAGGCGCATGGTGGTTCGCCGCGCCCGGTGAATCCGCCGCAGCGCTCCAGCCCGCACCTGTGGCTTTGGCGGCAGCGCCCGCATCCGCGTCTGCATCCGTGGCCGTTACAGCAACGTCAACTATTCGCCCGTTGGAGCCCTTTGAGGATCTGCTGCCACTGCTCCCACGCGAGCCCCAGGCTGCGTGGAATGCACTCGCCACCCACTGGAAACTGCCTGACACCACGGCCACGCCCTGCGCAGCCGACGCCATTGGCCCGTGGGAGTGCTACCAAACCAAGCTGTTGACGGTGCCACAGTTGCGCCAATTGGCCAGACCGGGCGTTTTGAGATTGCGCCTCGATGATGGCAGGGCAGCCTACGCCGTTGTCATGTCCCTCTCCAATGAATCGGCGACTTTGCGAGTCAACGGCGCCCTGCGAACCGTGCGGCTGGCCGCGCTCATGCGGATGTGGGATGGAAACTATGCCACTTACTGGCGCGCACCTGCAGGTTACAAACCTCTGGCGCAAGGGGGCAGTGTTTCGCCGTTCTTTAATTCATTGGCGCGCCAGCTGGCCCAGATCGACGGCAACACGCTCGCTCAGCGAGTGCCACAGAGCCTTGATGCGGCGCTCCAGTCACAAGTGCGCGATTTTCAGCGCTCCCATGGGCTCAAGCCCGACGGCCAGCCCGGCCCGTTGACCTTGATGCAAATTGAGAGTGTCATGGCTGCGCCAGCGCCGCGGGCTCAATAGTTTTTCCAAGAAACCATGTCTTATATTCTTGATGCCCTCCAACGTGCTGAGCTAGAGCGCGAGCGAGCGAGCGGCACGGTGCCAGGCCTCCAGACACGTTCCATGGCAGCCGAGGCCGCCACACCCAAAGGTGGTGCCGTCATGCGGCACCGCTGGTCCCTCCTAGCCTTGGGCATCGTGCTGGCCATCGCGGCGATCGGCATCATCTGGTGGCGTATGTCGCCGGTGAGTGAAGCTCCCCCTTCATCACCGCTTACAACAGGTTCGGTTGCAGCTCCTGTGTCTGCGCCAGTTGCTACGGCTGCCGTTGTGAGCCCCACGGCTGCTGCACCAGAGCCCATCAGTGTGAATCCACCCGCCACCTTGCCAGCGGCGGCTAGCGCTGTCCCCGATAAGGCGCAGCCCACTGCGTCGATTGCCGCGTCGGTCACAGCAGCTACCAGCGCGCCAAAGTCCGCTCCAGTCCCTCCACCATCAACTCCACCCCAGCCAAGCGCCAACGCAGAACAATCGCCCAAGGCTGCCCTCCCGTTTTTGAAAGACTTGCCCGACGCATTTCGGGCTCAAATACCGCCGCTCTCCATCTCCGGGGTCGTGTATTCCGACAATCCAGCCCAACGGCTGCTGCTGCTCAATGGTCTGGTGTTGTCGCAAGGTAGTCGCGTCGCTGAGGATCTGGTGTTAGACGAAATCAATCCGAGATCGTCCGACTTCACGTTCAAGGGAACGCGGTTCAAGCTCAGCCACTGATCATTAAGTTGCCGCCTGCAAATCCCGAATAAACGACACCGCCTTGGTGGTGATCATGTCCACTGCTGGGCCGTTGGCGCCATGCGGCAAGATCACGTGAGCGTTGCGTTTGGTGGGCTCGATGAATTGTTTGTGCATGGGGCGAACGGTTTGCAGGTATTGCTCGATCACACTTTCAGCGCTGCGGCCACGCTCGGAGATGTCGCGCTGTAGGCGGCGGATGAAGCGCACATCGGCGGCGGTGTCCACAAAAACTTTGAGCGACATCATTTTGCGCAGCGCGGGGTCAAACAGGGCAAACAAGCCTTCAATCACGATGATGGGCGCGGGCTGGATGGTCACGGTGTTTTTGCTGCGGTTGTGAACCGTGAAGTCATAGACCGGCATCTCAATGGCGCTGCCTTCTCTCAGCGCCTGCACGTGTTGCATCATCATCGGCCAGTCGAAGGCGTCGGGGTGGTCGTAATTGGTTTTGCAGCGCTCTTCGAAGGAAAGCTGCGATTGATCAAGGTAGTAGTCGTCTTGCATCAAGACGGCGGCGTTGGATGCGCCCACAGAGGCGAGCACTTCGCGCGTGACGGTGGATTTGCCGCTGCCGCTGCCGCCTGCAACGCCGATGACGAAGGTGGGAAAAGCCGAGGCGGGTGCGGAGACGGAGGGGGAAAAAGCGCTCATGCGGGGTATGTTAATCGCTGTTTGTTGGTTCTTACGTTGTTTGCGTTGAGCAAAGAGCAGCGCTGAGTGGTCGGGTCTGCGATGGGCTCATGCTTGTTCCTCGCGAGCATGGCGGCACCTGCCGCCTGAATGACGAGTGGAAATGCGTGCCGCATTTCCAAACGCTGCGGTACAAAAATCGCCCATCGCAGACCCGCCCACCCAGCGCTTTTTGGAGCTTTGACGTAAACAAATGCTGGCTAGGCGACTGCAAGGGCTTTCCCACTCAACCAGACTATTGATCAAACTATTGCGTTTGCGGGGAATGGAGTTGAGCCCGAACGTTGCAGTTGAACCGACTGCGAAGGCAGGCGGCGTACGCCAGAGCCGCGACACTGGCTCGCATGACGCGGCTCGGGCTTACGACGCATGCTGTAGCGGGTCGGTTCGAACTGCGTGTTAGGCCACAGTTTGCTACTTTGGTTGACCGGAGTTCAAGGAAAGCCCCAGCCTTTTAGCCGACACCTCGACAACTTCGTACGTGCCTCGCCAAGCGGTGCCTGCACTTTCCTTCACAGTTCTCCATGCTTGCTCTCTAGACGGAACCTTATCCACGGCGCGGCATACGGCGCCGGTGTCTATGGGTTCATTGCCATGGTCAGTGTTGAGCGCCGCAAGGTCCTTTGCGAGGGCGCAGTCTGCCTGCAGCTCGAGAGTGGTGAATGCGACAAGCGCACCGATACCGATGTATGGAGTTGCCCGCAAAGGCAAGCTTGTAACTGCCTCGGCGGAGCGTGTCGCGAGTACGGTGTTCGAACGCGTAGCCAGCGAACGCACCGCAGATGCACGTTTGGCTGCGGTTGCGCGCAAGGCATCGTGTTCCTTTGAAACTGCCAGATGCCTGGCGCGGATCTCGTCTCGCTCCAATGCAACCTGGCGTGTGCCGTCTGCCACAGCTCGGGCACGGGTCTTGGTAGGGCTTCGTTCGAGAACTGCACTAGCCATAGCATTGCCAGCCAGGGATACAACTGCCGCGACTGCATCGAAGGCGACTGCGTGCACTTTTTCGCTCACGACCGTTGCAACGTTTGAGGCGAACAGGAGAAGCGACAGTAACCAAGGGAGCACTAAAAGTACTGAGAACCTTGCGACTTTTGATCTTTGTTGATTCGGGTGGCGTTCAAGTGCTGCGGACATGTTGTTTTCAACTCCCTGGAAAATAAGTGACTTTCCCTTTGTGGCCTAACGTGATATTCACGTCAAATTTGCCGAGTCACACGGCGAAAACTGAGCTGAGATTGAAGCACATTTCTGCATGCCTTGATTTATAACCTAAGTTCGCAAAGTCGCCCTCATCAACTGGTGAGGCTTGATGTGCGACACAGAAAATGTGGGCAGCAAAAGGGTTCGCTCGCCAACCCTCGGCCTGTGCAAGCCGTCTTCGGGTGGGCGATTTGTGCAGCGCAGCGTTTGAAAGCGCTTGGCGCTTTCACTTTGTCATTCAAGGCGGGGAGTCCCGCCTGGCTCGCGAGCAGCACCATGAGCCCACCTGAAGGCGGTTTGCACAGGCCACAAGCGCGCCACATGCCTTAGCACGAAAAAAATAAGCCAAATCAGCCACTAGCCCATAC
>JANPAK010000291.1:0-2745 GCA_031429925.1 Variovorax sp. | reverse complement strand
GGATTGCTGATGGTGTTCATCACCATGATGACCGTCACCAGCGTGATCGGGCGCGATTTCTTCGGCACGGCCATCACCGGCGATTTTGAGTTGTCGGGCGCAGCCTGCGGCGCAGCGGTGGGTCTCTTCATGCCTTGGTGCCAATACAAGAGAGGCAACATCATTGTAGATTTCTTCACCGCCAAGGCCAGCGAGACCACGCAAAGCATGCTCGATCGCGCCGGCGCATTCGTGCTCGCCATCGTGATGGCCGTGCTTACTTGGCGCACCACGCTGGGCGGTATGAGCGCATACAACGCTAACTCCGGCACCATGATGCTCGGCTTTCCCGAATGGATCGTCTACAGCGCCATCGTGCCTGGCCTTGCACTCACCGCCGTCATCGCGTTCGCTCAGGCGCTGCGCGGCTTCTCAGACGAGGTTGCAGAAGCCAACCCGGAGTTGGCAGTATGAGTGGCATTCAATTGGCCTTGTTGATCTTCGGCGTGATGCTCGCCATGATGGCACTGCGCGTGCCGATTGCGATTTCCATGTTTGTCGCCGGTGTCACGGGTTATCTCATGCAGCGCGGCTGGGGGCCTTTAGCGAGCTTCCTCAACAGCCAAGCCTATGCGCGCTTTGCCAGCTACGATTTATCCGTCATTCCGCTGTTCATCTTGATGGGCCACTTCGCCACGCAAGGCGGTATCAGCAAAGCGCTTTTTGCCTTCGCTGCGGGCGTGATGGGGCGCTTCAAGGGCGGCTTGGCGATGGCGGCCGTGTTTGCCTGCGCAGCTTTTGGCGCGATCTGCGGCTCATCGGTTGCTACTGCTGCCACGATCACGAATGTGGCTTACGACGAAATGCGCAAGCATGGCTACTCGGGTCGCTTGACGACGGGCACGCTAGCCGCCGGCGGCACGCTCGGTATTTTGATTCCACCCTCTGTCCCGCTCGTGATTTACGCGATCCTCACCGAGCAGAACATCGCCAAGCTCTTCATGGCCGCCATGGTGCCTGGTATTTTGGCGATGCTGTCCTACATGATTGCCATTGCGCTGTATGTGCGCTTCGTGCCCGGCCATGCGCCTGAAAAAGACACGATCGCCAAGCAAAAGATGAGCGAAGCACTCTCTGGCATTTTGCCGATTACCGTGATTTTCGTGGTCGTGTTTGGTGGCATTTATGGCGGCTTATTCACGCCCACCGAAGGCGCAGCCGTGGGTGCGTTTTCCACCTTCGTCGCCGCTTTGCTCAAGCGCGAGATGAGTTGGGACAAGTTCAAAAGCTGCTTTTACGCCACCGCAGAAAGCTCGGCCATGATCTTCTTGATCTTCTTGGGCGCCGACATCATGAACGCAGCTTTGGCGCTCACGCAAGTGCCAGGCCAGCTTGCGGATGTGGTGGGTAGCTGGGGCTTATCGCCGGTCATGGTAGTAGCTTGCATCATGTTGTTTTACGTGATTCTCGGTGCGGTGATGGATGAGCTGTCCATGATTTTGCTCACCATTCCCATCTTCTTCCCGATGATCATGGGCTTGGATTTCGGTATGAGCAAGGAACACACGGCCATTTGGTTTGGCGTGATGGTGCTCATGACGGTGGGCTTTGGCATGCTCGCACCGCCGGTGGGGCTGAATGTGTATGTCGTCAACAGCATGACCAAGAACAAAGGTGATGCTGTGCCGATCGCTGAGAGCTATCGCGGCGTGTTGCCATTCTTGATGGCCGACACGGTGCGGGCTCTCTTGGTGCTGTTCTTCCCGATGATCTCGCTCTGGGCGCTGCGCTTTGTGCAGACTTGAGGCATAAGTTCCCCGCGAATCCTCAGGGTAAACACGCTCAACTGAAATTCATACGATGACTTATTATCTTTGTCATTGATATTTAGGAGTTTTCCATGATTCATCGTCGTAGCCTAATCAAAACGGGCGTTGCTGCAGCGATTGGCGGCGCGGGCTTTTCCAGCTTCGCGCAAGCGCAAGTGACCCTGAAGTTTCACACCTTCATGGCACCTCAATCCAACGTCTGGCTCACCATGCACAAGGCGTGGATGGATAAGGTCGAGAAAGATTCTGGCGGCCGTATCAAGTTTGAAGGCTATCCCGCCATGCAGTTGGGCGGCACACCTGTGCAGCTTTATGACCAAGCCCGCGATGGCGTGGCCGATATCACCTGGACGCTGCCCGGCAATACCGCTGGCCGCTTCCCGCGCGTCGAAGTCTTCGAGTTGCCCTTCATGATGAGCAATGCCGAAGCCACGTCCAAGGCTTATTGGGAATATGTCAACACCGTCGCCATTGACGAGTTCAAAGAAGTGGTGCCTCTAGCGCTGCACGTTCACGGCCCCGGCGTCATCCACACTGCCGACAAGCAAGTGAAATCCGTTGCCGATATGAAGGGCCTGAAGATGCGTGCGCCCACCCGCCAGGTCAACAAACTGATGGGCTACCTTGGGGCCACGCCCGTCGGTATGCCCCTGCCTGCGATTCCTGATGCGCTCTCCAAGGGCACCATCAACGGGGCGGTGATTCCATGGGAAGTCGTGCCCTCGATCAAGGTGCATGAACTGACTAAGTTCCACGCCGAGTTTGACCCCGCAGGCGGTGCGCTTTACACCACAACGTTCGTGATGGGCATGAACCGCAACAAGTACAACAGCCTGCCCGCCGATCTGAAGAAAATCATCGACGACAACGCTGGCCTGAACACCTCCGCTTGGCTCGGCAAAACCCAGTCTGGCAACGATCCGATCGGCCGCAAGTC
>JANPAK010000290.1:0-5011 GCA_031429925.1 Variovorax sp. | reverse complement strand
GCATGATCGCGCGCCTCGCGCGGTTTGGACGAGCTCATATCAATCAGCAGCGCACCCTGTTGCATGGCCTGAGCGACACCTTGCCCGAACAACACGCTTTCCGTGATTTGGCCATGCTCAAGCATGCTTACCACCACATCGGCGCCCACCACTGCTTTCGACGCCTCAGCGTGCACGATTGCGCCATGAGCGGCGAGCGGTTGAGCTTTGGCGATGGTGCGGTTCCAGACATGCGTCTCAAAGCCTGCTTCACACAAACGACGGGCCATCGGCAAACCCATCAAACCAATTCCAAGAAATGCAATCTTCATGAAGTTGCTATCCAATTCATAGCGTTTTACGCAGTATTGACGAGGTCTAAGGGCATCATTTACTGAAAAATCTGCTCCATCTCGCGGCGCAAGGTATAGGCTCGCGAGATCGGCATATCGACATCATCCCATGTTAACGCTTGCCCTTTGCTGACAGGGCGCAGCAGCTTCACGTCGTGGGCCAATCCCAAAGGCAAGCCACCGATTTGACGGGAGGTTGCAGCAGGCAAAAGCTTACCCCAGACGGTGTAGCCGCCTTCGCCATCAAGCGACTCACCAGCTTTCAAATCACGCTTGGCGGTGGCCACCACGTCAGCATTCCAAGCCTGCGCCACGCCGGTGGGTTCGCCGCGCAGGGCAACGCTGGCCACGCTCATGCCGACCTCCAAGCCGATCAAATGCCAACGCTTGTACAGCGCGAAGTAGCGCCCAGTGGGGTCAGTGTGGGCGTTGTACTCTTCGAAACAATGCTTGATGTAATCCGTTTCGGCCTCCACGGTGACCCACACACCCATGCGAATGTCATAGGGGATTTTTCTCCCGTCTTTTTCGAGGCTGGAGATCACTTCAACCATGCCTTTCTTCTCGAGCACGCCGCCCTCTGAGATCGGCCGCGTGACGAACGGAATATCCTCGACGCTGGCTGGCGGATACTGCAGCCCATTGCTTGGCACGCTCAGCCCGGTGGCATTGCTCACCGCTGTGCTCTCAATCGATGGCTTGGAGCCATCCAGAAAGCTGTTGAACATCTTGGGATTGAGCCCCCCGCGCTCGGCTTGCTCTGGCGTGAGACCATAGTAGCCCCACACTGTTTCGGGCGTGCTCTGCGCAAAGTGCGGCAGCCATTTGTGACCCCGCCCAGCAGCCACCACCGGAAAACCGCAGGTGCGCGCCCAATCCACCAAATCGCAAATCATCGCCGGCTGATCGCCATAAGCCAGTGAGTAGATCACGCCTTTCTCTGCTGCTTTACGCGCCAGCAGCGGCCCACAAAACGCATCGGCCTCCACTGTGACGTTGACCACATGTTTGCCATGCTCGATGGCTTTGAGGATGTGATCCACCGCATGGACGGGCGAGCCGGTGCATTCCACCACAAGGTCGATTTGCGGCAGCGTGGCCACGGCCTGCCAATCGTCCGTGACCCAAGTTGATCCTGTTTTGATAGCGTCTTGCGCAGATTTGGCAAGAGCTAAGGCCGGATTCCACCCAACATTTTCAAGATTTTTTCGGGCTTGAGCAGGATTCAGATCGGCAATCGCGACCAAATGCACACCCGGGGTGCGCGGGATCTGGCTCAAATACATGCTGCCGAATTTGCCAGCGCCGATCAAGGCAATCCGAATCGGGTTGCCAGCGGCGGCGCGGGCTTGGAGTTGGGTATAGAGGCTCATAGATATTGGCGCATGAAAGCGTTACAGTGGCGAGATGAACCAGCATTTTGACTTCAACTCAGATCCCGCGTGGCTCGATGCCCAACTCAACAACCGCCTGCGGGTGCCCAATTTCGCAGCCCATTTTGAACGCTGGCAACGCGATTCAGCTGCGGCAAGGAAGTCGCAGGCTTGCCAGTTAGACATCGCTTACGGCGATGCCGCCGCCGAGACGCTTGATGTCTTCCCTGCTCAAAGTGTTGCTGGCGGCATGCGCAAGGCGCCGGTCATGGTCTTCATCCATGGCGGCTATTGGCGAAGTCTTGACAAAGCTGACCATAGCTTCGTCGCGCCCGCATTCACCGCCGCTGGCGCCTGTGTGGTGATACCCAATTACGCGCTTTGCCCTGCCGTGACGGTCGAACACATCGTTGTGCAACAAGTGCAAGCATTAGCTTGGGTGTTTCGCCATATCTCCAACTATGGCGGTGACCCACGCCGCATCACGGTCATCGGCCATTCGGCGGGCGGGCATCTTGCAGCCATGATGCTGACCTGTCAATGGAAAAAGGTGGCGATGGATTTACCCAGCGATCTGGTACGCAACGCGCTCAGCCTGTCGGGTCTGCATGATCTGGAGCCGATGCGCCACAGCCCGTATATTCAAGGCGACCTGCGCCTGACACCGAAGCAAGTGGCGCGCTGCAGTCCCGCCTACTTCGCTGCCCCGCAAGGCCAGCTCATTGCGCTTTGCGGCGGTGATGAAAGCGATGAATTCATTCGCCAAAACCGGCTCATCCAACAGGCTTGGGGAAAGGACTGCGTTCCCATCTGTGAAGAAGTGCCGGGCACCAATCATTTCAGTGTGCTTGAGGCCCTATGCACGCCAGGGCAGCGCGCCCACATGCTCGCTCGCACACTTTTGACTCGGTAACTTGGTGCTTTATCAGGGCCAAAATGAAGCACGCTCTACAAACCTGCTTAGGTGCCGCTGCGTTAGCTAGCCTCATGGCTTGTGGCGGCGGCGGCTCGGTAATACCTCCCAGCGGTTCAGGCGACACGACCAGTAGCTATCCGCTTTCGCCCGCGAGCTGCGACATCAGCTCGCAACGCGCTTGGCTGCGAGATTACATGAACGACCAGTACCTATGGTTTGATCGCCAAGGCACGCCTGACAACAATTCAGCCGACATGGCAAGTTATCTTGATTCTTTGCTCTACAAACCTACGGATCGCTACAGCTACTCGCAATCGACCAGCTCATTCACTCAATTTTTTGCTGAAGGAAAACGCACCGGTTATGGGTACTCGCTGGCGTCGACCACCAGCGGCGCCCTCGTTGTGCGCTACGTAGAACCCTTAAGCCCGGTAGGCACCGCAGGCCTCAAGCGGGGAGAGGTTATCGTCAGCATTGATGGGCAAAATGCCGCTTCCATTCTCAGCTTTGGCCTCCCCATCGTCAGCAGTGCCGGCGTTCCTAGAGCATTCATCGTCAGCAACGCCATTGACGGCACCCGCAGCTTCACCGTCAACTCCGCGGAGTACAGTCTCTCCCCAGTGTTGGATCACCGTATGCTCACGGCGAGCAACGGCAAGCGTGTGGGTTACCTCGCATACAACGAGTTCATCAGCAGCAGCGCCAGTGCACTGGCAACTGCCATTGATCAATTTCGGGCCAATAGCGCTCAAGAGGTCATACTTGACCTGCGCTACAACACTGGCGGCAGCACTTTAGTTTCACAAAATTTAAGCTACCTGCTAGGCGGATCAACACTTGAGGGTCAGGTGTTTGCCCAATACCGGTACAGCAACAAGTTAGCGGCCGACAACTTCACGCAGAATTTTGGTGGCGAAAGCTACACATCCCCCTTGTCGGGTCTGCCTCGGCTTTTTGTTCTCACTTCCAGCAGCACGGCATCGGCCAGCGAAATGGTGATTAACGGATTGCGTCCTTACATGAACGTCATCACCATAGGCTCTGCCACGTTTGGTAAGCCCTACGCCTTTCAACCGAGAGATGCATGCGGCATCACTTACAACGCAGTGAATCTTCAAATCCTCAATGCGTCCGGGTTTGGCGATTACGCATCTGGCATTGCGACAACCTGCAACGCCGCTGATGACCTGAGTCGCCCCTTGGGAGATCCATCCGAGGCACGAATTGCAGCTGCGCTGAGCTATATCGTTACAGGAGCTTGCCCAAGCGCTGCATCAAGAGAAACGGCGGCTTCCTCGAGCACTTTAGGCAAACGGATGACACTCGAGCAGGTCGCGAATGAGTCAGCACTCGGCGAAGATGGCAAGCCCCAGCGACAGCGTCCTGGCGCTTGGCTCGAAACTCGCTAGTCAAACTCCCCGCATCCTCCGGATAAAAATGTGCTTGTCGCAAGCAAGAAAAGCACCTACTCGGTGTTTTTCTTGTCCAAGCTAACGGGGAAATGAACCGATCACATTAACAAATGCTCGCCCGCGTTATCCCCACCCAAGATCACGTAGTTGACCTTGCGAATATCCATCAGCTTCTTGCCGCCAGAATAGCTGATTGAGCTTTGCACGTCTTCCTGCATCTCGCGCAGCGTGTCAACCAGATTGCCTTTGATCGGCTCCAAAATGCGCTTGCCCTCGACGTGTTTGTATTCGCCTTTGTTGAAGTCCGAAGCAGAACCGTAGTATTCCTTGTAGAGCTTGCCGTCAACTTCAACCGTCGCGCCTGGCGATTCTTCGTGTCCAGCCAGCATCGAGCCAATCATCACCATCGTTGCGCCGAAGCGAATGGATTTGGCGATGTCGCCATGCTCGCGGATGCCGCCGTCGGCAATGATCGGTTTGGTCGCCACGCGCGCGCACCATTTGAGCGCGGAGAGCTGCCAGCCGCCAGTACCAAAGCCAGTTTTCATTTTGGTGATGCAAACCTTGCCGGGACCAATGCCCACTTTGGTCGCATCCGCGCCCCAGTTCTCCAGGTCAATAACCGCCTCGGGTGTCGCCACATTGCCTGCGATCACGAAGGTGGAGGGCATCTTCGCGCGCAAGTGCGCGATCATGTTTTTCACGCTGTCGGCATGGCCGTGGGCGATGTCGATGGTGATGTACTCAGGCACCAGGCCCAGCGTCACAAGCTGATCGACGGTGTCGTAATCCGGCTTCTTCACGCCCAGCGAGATAGAGGCAAACAGGCCCTGGGCCTTCATGGTTTTGACGAACTGCACGTTGTCCAGATCAAATCGGTGCATCACATAAAAATAGCCGCTTTTCGCCAACCAGGTGCAAATCGGCACATCCACTACCGTCTTCATGTTGGCAGGCACCACCGGCAGGCGAAAGCTG
>JANPAK010000289.1:0-2139 GCA_031429925.1 Variovorax sp. | reverse complement strand
GGCTTGGTTTTTATTGACGAACTCTTTCATTGCAGCTTCGTCATCGCAAGTGATCCAGCGTGCGCCGGTATAGCTTGATCCCATCAGACGTGCCTCCACGCCATATTCGCCTTTCAAGCGATGCTGCACCACTTCAAACTGCAATTGCCCAATCGCGCCCAGCAGCATATTGCCGCCAGCCTGCGGTCGAAACACTTGAATCGCGCCTTCTTCGCCGAGTTGCATCAAGCCTTGCTGGAGTTGCTTGGATTTCATCGGGTTGGCCAGCTCCACCGCTTGGAACATTTCTGGTGCAAAGAATGGCAAGCCGGTGTATTGCAAATAGGCTTGGTTGCCGATGCCTTCGGTGATCGTGTCGCCCAGTTGCACGCCGCCATGCGTGGTGAAGCCGATGATGTCGCCCGCGTAGGCTTCTTCCACGGCTTCGCGGCGCTGCGACATAAAGGTGACGACCGATGTAGGCCGCAGTTCCTTGGCCGTGCGCTGCACTTTGAGCCGCATGCCACTGGTGAACTTGCCGGAGCACACGCGCACGAATGCGATGCGGTCGCGGTGATTCGCATCCATATTCGCCTGCACTTTGAACACCACGCCCGAGAAGCCTTCGTCATCAGGTTGCACTTCACGCTCTGGCGCATTTTTCAAGCCGCTGCTCACACGCAGGCGCGGCGGTGGTGCCAGATCGGCAATTGCATCAAGCACTTCGCGGATGCCGAAATTGTTAATCGCCGAGCCAAAGAACACCGGCGTTTGCTTGGCTGCTAAAAAATCTTCCTCGTTGTAGCGCGGCGCGGCTTCTTGCACCAGCTCTACATTGCCTTCGGCCAACGCAAACTCTGCACCGATGCGCTCGCGCAGTTTGTCTTTTTCTGAAAATGAAACCACTTCATCGCCTTCATCGGCCATCTTGTCTGAGCCGGGCTTGAAGAGGCGCATTTGCTCTTTGCGCAAATCCATGATGCCCGCAAACAGCTTGCCTTGCCCCACAGGCCAAGCCATAGGCACGCAGGGCATGCCCAGCGCCTGCTCCACTTCATCGAGCAACTCCAGCGGATCGCGGCCTTCGCGGTCCATCTTGTTGATGAAGGTGATGATGGGCGTATTGCGCTGGCGGCACACTTCAATCAAGCGCCGCGTTTGCGGCTCCACGCCATTGGCCGCGTCAATCACCATCAGCGCGCTATCAACAGCCGTGAGCACGCGATAAGTATCTTCCGAGAAATCACGGTGGCCCGGCGTATCGAGCAAGTTGATCACATGGTCGCGATACAGCATCTGCATCACAGAAGACGCAACAGAAATACCCCGCTGTTTTTCAATTTCCATCCAATCACTGGTGGCATGCCGCGTGGCCTTGCGCGCTTTGACTGAGCCAGCAATATGAATCGCACCCGAGAACAGTAAAAGCTTTTCTGTCAGTGTGGTTTTACCCGCATCAGGGTGCGAGATGATGGCAAATGTGCGGCGGCGGCGGGTTTCGGTAGAGAGAGTCACGGTGTAGATGTCTGAATGAAGCCAGTCGCTGATAAAGCACTGGCGGATAGCCGAAAAAAGTTAGATAACAGTTTTTGAGGGCTTTGTAGAGGTGTGTGCTTGCTTCTTGGCTCGATATAGTGAAGATTTGAATGCTTCGCAACGCGCCTGCGCAAGATCGCGTCGAATTAAGTCGCGGACATATTCGCTGAAAGACAAATATCCACGGCGAGCCAACTGCGCATCCATTTGCAGCTTTTCTTCAATGGGTAATGTGATCTTAATTCTTGGCAAAACCATCTAATAATTTTACCTGACTGTCAACCTCAGAACAGATGAGAAGCGCTGAAAAATCTGTTGGCGGATTATCTTTTATGGGCTATTGAATATCAAGGCGCGGAGCAGCGCATCATCCACCCCGTGACATGGGCGAGCGGCTGGCGCGAAACGTGTAGAACACTAAAATTTAGTAACTACTCAGCTCACCCAACAAAGCAAGGCTGAACGGGTTGTACTTGAAACACGCTGACCAAGCATTGGTGCAGATTAGCCTTTTGTTTGGTCATCGTTGCCAGATAGGAGCGAATGGTAAAGAACGTATCGGCTCCGTGCTGCGTTCTAAAGCAGCCCGAGATCTTTTGCTTGACCTTGCACATGCGCAGCGCC
>JANPAK010000288.1:0-1513 GCA_031429925.1 Variovorax sp. | reverse complement strand
GTAGTGCCGCTGCCCACGGGCAGAGCCGCAACGGTCTGCCCCGCGGCCAGGCCGGCCTCGAGCACGTAGCCGCCGGCAGGGGGCAACGACGCGGCCTCCCAGGTGAACTCGGCCGATCCACCGGCGGTGCGGGCGCGCAGGTTGGACGGCGCGCGCGCGCCCGTCAAATCGAACACGGCCACGCGCCATCGGTCCCGCTCGTAGGTGCCGAACGCCACCACGACGTCGCCAGCCACGGTGACCGCGGGCCCGAAAGTGGTACCCGTGTGCGGGCGAAACCCCGAATCCCACGACGTGAACGAGCCGGGCAGTTGCACCTCTAGCGCGCCGTAGCGCACATCGGTGCCGATGCCGGTATAGAGGCCGCCCAGGAAGAAGCGGCCATCGCCCACCGCGAAGGTCGAAAAGGTTCCGGAAATGGCCGGCCGCGTCACGGGCAGGAAGGTCTTGGTGTCGAAGGCCAGCACCGTCCTGCCGGTCACGATGGGGCCGGGCCCAGTAGCTTTCAGGTTGACGGCAGCAAAGGCCGTGTCGCCCATCAGCCGTACGGAGCCACCGAGGTACTCGGTCGTGCGCACCCGTTCGAAGAACTGGCCGGTCACCGGATGGAGCGTACCGAAGGCCACGCCCGACCCCGGACTGCCGAAGAAGCCGTTCGTGCCCGGAAATTCGCGCAGCGCAAACGTCACGCCGCCGTCCGCCAGGTCGAAGCTCGCGGCCACGGGCGGCTGCCACGCCACGTCGAGTTCGCCGGTCACCGGCCGGATGCGGCGCAGCGTGCTGCCGATGCTCACGTACTCCCACCCGCCGGCTGCCTCGGGCAGCCCCAGCACCGTAAGGCCAGAGGCGGGCCACGTCAGCACGGTATTGGTCGTCGTATCGACGGCCGCGCGGCCGGCGCGCGGCTGGCCGTTCACCGCATCGAACCCGCCAAGCAGATGGAGCACGTTCCCAGAGGCCGCGATCTGATCGAGCACGAAGTTCACGCCGGTGTTCGTCAGCGTGATGGTCTCGGGCAGCAGCGTGTTGGTCGTGAGGTCGAATGCCGCCAGCCGCGTGCGAATCGCTTGCCCCACGTAGCCGGCGAAGCCGCTCACGAACAACGTGTTGGTGGACGACATCTGCAGCAGCTCCACCGATTCAACCGGCGCCGCGGCTCGGAAGGCGGTGACCGCACCGGTGGCATCGATTTCCGCGACGGTGCCAACCGTCTGCCCGTTGATGTTGAGTGGACCCGAGTTTTCGGTCGACGCCGCGAACACCGACCCGGTGGGAGACACCACCAGCTTGCCGATGAACCCGGAGCCCAAGCTGCTGTCGGTGGCCTGCGGATTCCACGGCAACAGCGTGCCGGTGGCCGGATCCACGGCCGCGAGCCGGCCGCGCGGCTGTCCCCAGTAAGACTGAAAGGTGCCGCCCACATAGATCGCTGTTGGGCCAATCGCCATCGTAAACAGGCCCTCCGCAATCGGCATCCCCGCGGCCCAGGCTTGGTCGACGATACCCGTGAGTG
>JANPAK010000287.1:0-14475 GCA_031429925.1 Variovorax sp. | reverse complement strand
CAAGAGCATGGCTCACCGGAGCATCCTGCAGTGCTGCTCATCATGGGACTGGGCATGCAATTGGTCGCCTGGCCACCAACGGTGATTGAGCCGCTGGTTCAGGCGGGCTTGCGGGTCATTACATTTGACAACCGCGACATTGGCCTATCACAGCATTTTGATCATTTGGGTCAACCCAACATCATCTTGGCGAGTGTCAAGAAAAAGCTCGGTTGGACGATTGCTTCGCCGTATGGTCTCCAAGACATGGCGCGAGATACGATTGGCGTCCTTGACGCGCTAAACATCGATAAAGCGCACATCGTCGGCGCAAGTATGGGCGGAATGATTGCGCAGCATGTCACCTGCATCGCGCCAGAGCGCACCCTGTCACTGACCAGCATCATGAGCAGCAGTGGCGCGCCCGGCTTACCCGAGGCAAAAATGCGAGTGATGCGTGCCTTGATCAGCCGTCCGGCCAGCCGCCGTGTCGATGACGTGGTGGCCCACTACGAGAAGCTCTACGGTGTGATCGGTAGTCCGGGCTTTCCAGTGGATCCGCAGATGCTGCGTGACCGCATTCGCATAGGGATCGAGCGCAGTTTTCATCCCCAGGGCACCCTGCGACAAATGATCGCGATCGCGGCTGATGTCACACGCCACCAAGATATCAAAAAAATCCGCGTGCCCACCCTTGTCCTACACGGTATGGCTGATGTGCTGGTGCCTTCTGACCACGGACGGGACACCGCCAATCGCATTGACGGCTCGCGCTTTGTTGGCATCGAGGGCATGGGCCACGACTTGGCGCCCGGAGCTGTGCAGCAGTTGATGCCGCATCTGATCAGTCATTTGAAACATGAGCACGCCTGAACAATCCGCGCTGGGAAAGCCCAGTGCCTATGTTGATCAGTACGATGCGGCTTTGCTGTTTCCTATTCCTCGATCGACCAAGCGGGCGGCAATCGGCATCACAGGGGAGTTGCCATTTATGGGCGCAGACCTGTGGACGGCATTTGAGCTGTCATGGCTGAACACCAAAGGCAAGCCGCAGGTCGCCATCGCCCACATCACCATCCCCTGCGAGTCGCCTAGTATTGTCGAAAGTAAAAGCGTGAAGCTGTATTTCAACAGCTTCAACAACACGCGATTCCCTGGAAGCAACCATGGCGTGGACGAGGTGCGCGAAGCCATTGCACTTGACATCGGTGCCGCCACTTTCGGCACGCGGCGTGGCGAGCGACGTGTCGGCGTGCGTGTGATCAGTTACGACGCTTTTGCTGATGAACGAGTGCAAGAATTGGAAGGCGTACTCCTCGACCGCCTTGACGTCGAATGCACACACTACACGCCCGCACCGCAGTTGCTCCACGCAGCCCTTGGTGAGCAGCCCGTCACGGAAACGCTCGTGAGTCACTTGCTAAAGAGCAATTGTCTGGTCACCGGACAACCCGATTGGGGCAGTGTGCAGATCAACTACAGTGGCCCTCAGATTGACCAAGGGGCTTTGCTGCAATACATCGTGAGTTTTCGCAATCACAACGAATTTCACGAGCAATGCGTCGAGCGCATTTACACCGACATCTGGCAGCGCTGCAAACCCATCAAACTCGCCGTCTACGCCCGTTACACGCGGCGCGGCGGTGTGGACATCAATCCATTTCGCACAAGTTACCCGCAAGCGCTGCCAAGCAACTTCCGTTCCGCGCGGCAGTAATCAGCTGCGGCGGCGACGCGGAACGATCTGCAACTGAGATTTCACCTGCAACGGCGCGGACGTCACATTGACTGATTGCGTTGGCAAGTCCACCACCTGATCAGGATGCCAGACGCGCAACTGCACAACGCCATCAGGCACGTTTTCAAAGCTCACCAGCCCCTCAGCATTGGTCTTCGCCGCCCAAGGCGAGTCGCTAACGTAGACGCTGCCGCGCATCGAGCCGTGCAAGAAGCAGCCTAAGGCCACCGCCGTTTGTGGGCCGGGCTTGTCCAACGTCACTTCTTGGAATCTGGCCGGCTTGCCTTCGTCTTTGCCTTGTAGGCGCAACTCGAAGCCACCTGCATCTTTGGCGGCGGCATAGGCTTCTGGGGTGTTGGCAAACAACGACGTCGCTGGCGCTCCGCGCACATGATGATCCCACGGATCGTTATTCACAAAGCGGATTTTTGCACCCTTGGCAACCACCGTCACGGCGGGAATGAACTGCATTTTTTCGTTCGCAATGGCGGCCATCATTGGCAAGCTGGATGCGGCGTTTCGCGCTGTCGCGTGCACGAGCACCACCACCGCATCTTGTGCGGGCTTGCCGTCGCGATCCACCACGCTCACCTGCACGGGACCCGCCCATGAATTTAAAGAAAAGAGGGCGATAGATCCTATCAATACTGCGCTAGACGCTATCTTTTTTATAGCTACCGATGGGTAGGTTTGATGCATGACGAATCCTTGCTAGAAAGAAACAACGAAGCAGACCGGCTCTTTCGAGCATGGCCTGCAAGGCAGAAACGCGCTGGCTTACTTAGCCGATGGTTCAATGATGTCACGGTTCATCGGCGCTAGCAAGGCAAGCATTCGGTTTTGCATAGAAAAAGCGATGCCGCGCTTGTCCATACTGCGTTGCAGCACTTCTACGAGCGCATTGAAATGGGTTTTGCTTACGCCCATACCGTCATGAACGGTCTTCATATCCACGCCTTTGTATTGGCAGGGTCCACCACTGAGCGAGCACAGTTGCTCCACCAGTTGCTCTTTCACGCGCTGTTGATTTGACTTTTCAAAAAATGGCTTGGTGCGCTCATTTGCCATCAGACCGACCATCAAATCGTCCATCAAGGCCACCAGGCCTGGCTTTTCGCCAAATGCTTTGTACAAGCTGTCATCGGCCGCCCAAGCGGGACTGCTCAAAAGGCTGGCACCTAAGGCCAAAGATACGAATAATTTATTCATCACTTACTCCAGATACGTTAATCAATACCGCTCAGATGTCAGAGCTTCAGAAAGCCAATTGGGTAGACAGGTATGTGCCCGTTTGGTTACGCTTGGCCGTGGTGGCCGGCACAATCTGGCCTAAATCAACGAATGCGAGTGTGAGCGACAGATTTTTGCTCGGCTGCCAAGCCACGAAGATATCTTTCCAATCACTGGATTTCAGGCCGTCGCCCAAACCTGCAGCATTCCCTGCGACTTGCAGGCGGTTAGACATCTTGCGATATTCCATGCCCACGGCAAGATCCTTGCGCAGCAGATAGGCAATCGACAGTTCCGGTAGGACTTCATAGCTGTTGCGCGCGCCACCCAAGGTTGCCCCAAAGCCGAGCAAGCCATTTTGGTTGGCTTTAGTCGCACGCAGCGTGCCGTTCAGCAAAATGCCTTGAGCTAAGAAAAGCTTAGTGGCGCTGACATAAACATCGGTGCCGCTGCGCTTTGCACCCAGCGCGGTTAACGTGCCATCCAGCGGCGTGGAGTCCAAGCGCTTGCTCTGGACACCCACTGCAATCGCCGGCATCAGAGAGTCGCTGTTAAGGACCGCGTCACCTGCAACCCGCACCTTCAAGCCCAGAATGTCCTGCTTCAAATGCAAACCGGGAATGCCCAGCAAAGCACCTGTCACTCCCGTATTGAAATCTTGTTTGGCAAATGAAAACTCAACGCGCTCATTCCAGCCCACCGCTGCGCCGTAGGCGGTCAAGCCGTAGTCTCGCGTGTTGACACGTGTTGCATGCGCGGTGAATCCGATCTCGCCTTCCGTCGCCAAGCTACCAATCACCGCCCAAGGCGTCAAGCCACCGCCAGCTGCGCCGTCCACCGTGCTGACGCCTCCCGTCAGTAGCAGCTTTCCCTTCTCGGCGAAGGAGCCGCCGCTAGCTAGGGCAAGCATCGCGGTCAGTGTCAAGGTCTTGAAGCTGTACTTTTTTAATCGTGAACATCTTTGCATTTAGTCACTCCTAGGGTCGATTGCACAAAAGCGGCAGCCCAAGGGCATTCCATAGGCGCGCATCAATGATACGCACAGACTGCCTCTTTGGATTCAAAAAGAATTGACGCTCCTCGTCTTTGAAGCTGAATCCAAACCTCTTGCAGTCACGTATTCACAGGTATCCCGAAAGAATTTTCTCCTACTGAGAATCGATGCAAACACACTCAACACTGCGCTCAGCACGCCGTCAGGGCTCTTGTCTAACTGTGCTGACTTGCCTAGTAACCGTCTTGAGCCTGAGCAACGCCAGTCAAGCGCAGCCGTCGACAACTGCGGCAAAGGCCCGCAAACCTGCTGCTAGCGCAGGCGTTGCTAACGACTCGGCGACCATCGAGCGTGGTAGACAAGCCGCCGTGGTCGATTTGGCTGCTCGACTCGAGCTCGGTGCAACCAATGCGTATCTGGGCGTCATCCCCGCTTTCATCAGCAAAGATTTATCAAAGATAGTCGCCCGCTTGGCTGCGGACGAAACCATGCATTTCACCATTCTGACCAATGCTCTTGGCCGACCACTGCCGACGGGTGCTCTGAGCTTTGGAGCCTAATGTTCTCTCCAAGTGGATGCACCACCCGCCCTCTGGGGCGGGCTCAGCGCCAAGTTCAATGCACCTATGCTTGCGCTCCGTGCTTTGTTGCTTCAACTCGATTGAAAAAATGCGAAGTATTCTCCATTCACAATACGCATCATGAAGTCTGCCATCACTGACGCTCAACTCATCGCTTGCCTTGACCGCATCGCACAGCAAGACAGTGCCGCCTTGCGCGAGCTTTATGACGCCACCAGCAGCAAGCTGTATGCCGTTGCGATGCGTGTGGTGAGTAACACCGAGCATGCGGAGGATGTGCTTCAAGAGGCGTATTTGACTATTTGGCGCGTGGCCGGAGATTACAAAGCCCCGCTGAGTCCACCGATGGTTTGGCTCGGCGTAATTGTGCGCAGCAGGGGCTTAGACTTTCTTCGTCGCCGCACCGCAGAACGCGCTCTGCAAGGCCAACCCATGGACGACGCGCTGGCAGACACGTTGGCTGCAGAGCAAGACACACCGATGGATACACATGAAGCCAGTGAACAGGCCTGGGCGCTACATGAATGTCTGCGCAAGATTGAATCCAAGCAGCGCCAGGTGGTCACCATGGCCTACTTCCGTGACCTGAGCCACAGTGAGCTCGCGCATCAGCTCAGTTTGCCTCTTGGCACAGTCAAAACCTGGATGCGCCGCGGCCTTGATCAACTGCGCACCTGCATGAACCGTTTTGCATGAGGCCGCGCCATGAACATCGCCCAAAACCCCGAATTACTTGATCGGCTCGCTGCGCGCTACGCGGTGGGCGTGTTGCGAGGCGGTGCGGGCCGCCGACTCGAAGCCTACGCCCGCCAGAGCGCGACCGTCCGCGCGCGAATTCTGCTCTGGCAAGAAAGGATGTCAGCGATGATGGAACTGCCCTCGCCCGAACAACCGAGCCCGAACGTGTGGAAGCGCATTGAAAACAGTCTGCAGACTATGCCCCACCGGACCGTGCAATCGTCGCCCGTTCTGACGCAGTTGCAGGCTAGACTGGTTGCCTTGCGTCAACAGCTGAACTGGTGGCGCACTGGTGCAGCACTGGCAAGCATCGCTGCGATCATCGGCACATTGGTTGCCGTGCAAAACGCCCAAAGTTTAGAAGGGCGAGGCCAGCAAATCGCTGTGCTTGAGAAGCAACTACAGCAACAAGCATCTCAGCAACAAGTGCAGTATGTCGCCGTACTCGCCGACGAGAAATCTGATGCTTCCGTGCTCGTAACCTTTGACCCAGATAAAAGACGCCTTGTGTTGCAACGCGTTGGCGGCTATCAAGAAGCCGCTGACAAATCTCTTCAACTGTGGGCACTGCCCCCCGGTCAAGCACCGAAATCCTTAGGCGTCATGGGTAGCGACAAAGTGATCAAGCTTACTGCGGCTCCCGATCAGATCAAAAACGTGCCCATTTTGGCCATCAGTTTGGAGCCCAAAGGCGGCGTACCCAGCAGCCGTGGCCCCACGGGCCCCGTGCTTTTCAAAGGTGCTTTGCTGCAAACCGTACTTTGAAGCTGTGATTTGCATCTGAAAGTGCTGCACATCCGTAGCTTGTTTCATGGCTACCTGCCTAAGCAATCCCCGAATAGCCCCTGCCCGGCTGGGGTTGGTGCGCTCAAAGCACAATCGGCGGGTGTCTACCTCATCCATCACCGATCACCAGACTCGTTCGGACCGAGAGCAGGAAGACCCGACTCTGCAAGCCTTGATTACGCGCATGGCTCAGGGCGAGGTACAGGCCATGAGCACACTTTATGACGCCACCATCAGCCGCGTCTACAACTTGGTGCGCCGCTTCGCGCCAGATGATGCAAGCGCACAGGATGTGACGCAAGAGGTGTACTTACAGGCTTGGCAGCAAGCACAGCGTTTCGATGCCGAGCGCGGTGCGGCCATCGCTTGGCTTCTCAATCTAGCGCGCAGCCGCGCCCTTGATGCCTGGCGCAAGCTCGCTAGCAGCCCCGTTGTGGTCAATGGCGACATGGCAGACTTGGCATCCAACAACCTCACGGAAGCGCTCCAACCCCTCGATTTCCTGGATGCTGCAGATCGCGCATCCGCGTTGCACGCAGCGCTACAGACACTGCCTGCTGCCGCCCGCCAAATAATCAGCTTGGCCTTTTTCCACGATATGAGTCACACTGACATCAGCACGCATTTACGCATGCCATTAGGTACCGTGAAGAGCACCCTACGACGCGCTTTGTTGCGCCTGCGCGACCATTTGCAGCACTGCGGGCTGCCTGCTGCCCAGTTGGCTAAACTCGAGCTTGACAACACACTATGACTACCGATCCCACCCTCAATTCCGCATGGACGGGTCAGCTGGGGCAGAGTCTCAGCACCATACACACCCTCAGCGCGGAGGCAAATGCCCGCGTTAAGCAATCACTGATGCAAAAGATTTCCGAGTCCTCACTCGTGCGCAACGTCCGCAGAGATGACGGCTGGGTCGCGTTATCAAAACGCGTGCAAGCGAAGGTCTTGCATGATGACGGGCAGGGTCTGTCTTGGCTATTGCGTCTTCAGCCAGGCGGTCGCTTAACAGAACATGACCACACCGACGGCGCGGAAGAATGCATGGTGTTAGAAGGCCAATTGCGCCTCAATGGTGTGGATCTCTTTGCAGGCGACTACCAGATTGCACTGCCTGGCTCGGTACACCATGAAGTCTCAAGCGAACAAGGCAGTTTGGTTTATCTGCGCTCGCCGTCGAGCCGGCGCAAAGACCTCATGGGCGCTTGATTCGACTCATGAAGATCAGTTTGGAATAGATAATCCACTGGCCGGGGGCTTTTTGCGCTGTGCTTCGCGTTGCTGAAGTTTTTGCTGATTCGCCAGACTATCTTTCTCGCGCTTAGCGGCTTGCTCGCGGCGTTGGGCAGCCCGAGCAGCTTCTTTTGCGCGCTGCTCGGAAGTGAGCTGAGGATCGCGCGGCTTGTGCGCTGGGTGCGAAGCCTGTTTAGGAGTAGACGTCACATCTCCTGATGCGCTCTGTGCTGGCGTCTTCGCTGCCTGCTGCGCCTGCTTTGCTTCCCTACTCAGCTGGCGATCAACCCGGGTCGTATCCCTCTTTTGACTCGCCTGCAAAGCCTTGCCTCGACGCTCGGCCTGCTCCAATTGCGCCTCAGGAGAATTGCGCTTATCGATCACCTGCAGGCGCTCAGCAGCCGCTCGTTTGCGCGTCACATCATTGAGTGCCACTTCTTGGCGCTTGAGATCGCGCGTTTTCTCGCTGTGCTGATCACGCGCCTCGTTCAAGCAAGGCGTTACAGCCAGCTTTTGATAACACGCTTTGCGTTGCTCAGCCAGTTCTTGCGTTGCCGCAGCGCGTTCACGCTTGATGCGATCTCGCTCGACCTGCTCCATTTGTTTGCCTTCAACCGCAACTTCAGAGCCATTTTGACTCACCGCATTTGTGGATACTGCGTAACATGCTATTAAAAACATAGCAATTGGAAAATGCGAAGATCGAAAAAAGCCAGAGGAAAACATAATATCAATGTATCACGTGATGCGCGTATCCACGGTGCGTCGCTCCAATGCCAAAAATTCAGCAGACTGCATTTCATTCAAGCGCGATGCCGTGCGGGGGAACTCATGCGAGAGCGGACCTTCGGTATAGAGCAGCTCAGGCGATACCGCCGCGCTCATGATCAGCTTGCAGCGCCTGTCATAAAGCACATCAATAAGCCAAGTAAAGCGGCGCGCCTCAGACGCATTGTTCACATACATTTGCGGCACATCGGAGAGCATGACGGTATGAAACTGCGTTGCCAGTTCCAGATAATCATTCTGGCTGCGCGGCCCACCGCACAGCGTCCGGAAATCAAACCAGACCACACCGCCTGCTTTGCGTCTTGCGCGGATTTCTCGCGATTCAATGGTCAGAACTGGGCTCTCATCGCGCGATTCCGCTAACTCAGAAAACGCCTGGTTCATCGCTGCATCTGCCGCTTCACCCAGCGGCGTGTGATACATCGTCACTTTTTCGAGTGTGCGGCGGCGGTAGTCCGTGCCGTTGTCCACGCCAATCACTGCCATCTCATTTTTCAGCAATTCAATCGCTGGCAAGATGCGATCTCGGTGTAGCCCGTTGGGATACAAACCATCTGGATGAAAGTTGCTGGTGGTGACCATACCCACACCGTTTTTAAACAACGCATCGAGCAAGCGGTGCAAAATCATGGCGTCTGTGATGTCGGCCACATGAAACTCATCAAAGCACAAAAGTCGGTAGCGTTTGGCCATTCGCTTGCCGAGCTCATCAAGCGGGTTCACCGTGCCTTGTAGTCCCGACAACTCGCGGTGCACCTCGCGCATGAACTCATGAAAATGCAGCCGAGTCTTGCGCTCAAGGGGTACGGCATTGAAAAAACAATCCATCAGAAAGCTCTTGCCCCGCCCCACACCACCAAACAAATACACCCCTTTGGGAATATCCGGCCGGTTGACTAGCTTCTTAAAAGCATTCGAGCGCTTCTCTTTGAATGCGGCCCACTCATCAGCGCACCGTTCGAGCGCCTCCACGGCACGAAGTTGCGCCGGATCACTCAGGTAGCCGCGCTGAACCAGCTCGGCCTGGTAGGCGTCGGTGACGCGTCCCACGTCAGAAGTTCAAGGTGCGCTTATCCACCGCCAGCGCTGCTTCTTTTGTTGCTTCCGACAAAGAAGGATGCGCATGGCAAATGCGAGCGATGTCTTCGCTCGAAGCACGGAATTCCATGGCCACCACGCATTCAGCGATCAGCTCGGAAGCGAATGGCCCCACGATATGCACGCCGAGAATTTCATCCGTTGCGGCATCGGCCAGCATCTTCACCATGCCCGTCGTGTCACCCAAAGCCCGTGCACGGCCATTGGCCATGAAGGGGAATGTGCCCGAGCGATACGCGCGGCCTGCAGCTTTAAGCTGTTGCTCGGTTTGGCCCACCCACGCAATCTCAGGCGAGGTGTAAATCACCCACGGCACCGTATTGAAGTTCACATGGCCATGCTGCCCCGCGATGCGCTCAGCCACGGCCACGCCCTCTTCTTCTGCCTTATGCGCCAGCATCGGGCCGCGCACGACGTCGCCCACCGCCCACACGTTGGGGAGATTGGTTTTGCATTCTTCGTCGACCACGACCAGGCCACGCTCATCGAGCTTCAAGCCCACGGCTTCAACATTCAGGCCAATCGTGTTCGCGGTGCGGCCAATCGAAATGATCAGCTTGTCGACATCCAGTGTTTGCGCCTCGCCTTTGGCATTGGTGTAGGCAATGCTCACACCCTTCTTGCCATTTTTGATCTCGCCCACTTTCACGCCCAGCTCAATCTTCAGGCCTTGCTTGTCAAAAGCCTTCTTGGCTTCCTTGGCAATCTGCTCATCCACCGCGCCCAAGAAAGTCGGCAAGCCTTCGAGCACGGTCACGTCCGAGCCCAAACGACGCCACACCGAGCCCATCTCCAAGCCAATCACTCCCGAGCCAATCACGCCCAACTTCTTCGGCACAGAAGGAATGCGCAGCGCGCCATCGTTGGAGAGAATATTCTCTTCATCAAACGGCACACCCGGCAGTCCCCGCGCATTCGAGCCGGTGGCCACAATGATGTGCTTGCCAGAAATCACTTCGCTGGCCGCACCAGCCACATTGATTTCATAAGCGCCATCTTTCGCAGCCACAAACGAACCACGGCCATGGAAAAACATCACCTTGTTTTTCTTCAGCAAATACAAAATGCCGTCGTTGTTTTGCTTGACCACGGTATCTTTGCGTCCGAGCATCTTGGCGATATCAATGGACAGGTCTTTCAACCCAATCCCATGGTCCGCAAAGTGATGTCCTGCCTGATCAAAATGCTCCGAGCTTTGCAGCAAGGCCTTGGAAGGGATGCAGCCAACATTGGTGCACGTGCCCCCCGGAGCTGGTCCGCCCTTGCTGTTTTTCCACTCATCAATACATGCCGTATTGAAGCCCAACTGCGCCGCGCGGATTGCAGCAATATAGCCCCCAGGGCCACCGCCGATGACGATGACGTCGAATTGATTAGACATCCTTGTCTCCTTAGATGTCAAACAACAGACGCGCAGGATCTTCCAGAGCCTCTTTCATCGCCACCAAGCCGAGAACGGCTTCACGGCCGTCGATGATGCGGTGGTCGTAGCTCATGGCGAGGTAGTTGATAGGGCGAATGACGATCTGACCGTTTTCCACCACCGCACGGTCTTTGGTGGCGTGCACGCCGAGGATCGCGGACTGTGGTGGGTTGATGATGGGGGTGGAGAGCATGGATCCGAACACACCGCCGTTAGAAATCGAGAAGGTGCCGCCGGTCATCTCTTCGATGCCGAGCTTGCCGTCTTTGGCTTTTTGCCCGTATTCAGCGATCTTCTTTTCGATATCAGCAAAGCTCATCTGATCCGCGTTGCGCAGAATCGGCACGACGAGGCCGCGCGGCGAGCCTACGGCGATGCCGATGTCAAAGTAGCCGTGATAGACGATGTCGTTGCCATCGGTCGAAGCATTGAGCACGGGATACTTCTTGAGTGCATGCACCGCGGCTTTGACGAAGAAGCTCATGAAGCCGATCTTGGTGCCGTGCTCTTTCTCGAATTTCTCTTGAAAACGCTTGCGCATTTCCATCACGGGAGCCATATTGACTTCGTTAAACGTCGTCAGGATGGCATTGCTCGATTGCGATTGCAGCAAACGCTCTGCCACCCGCGCACGCAGGCGGCTCATGGGCACGCGCTGCTCGGGGCGGCCAGCGAGTTGGGCGGCCATGCTTCCCGCAGCGGGTGCAGCAACTTGCGCGAGCACAGCAACCGGTACGCCAGTGGTCACGGCCACCGCCGATGCCGCGGCGGGCTTGGCGACGGCAGCGAGCACATCTCCTTTAGTCACGCGGCCATCTTTGCCAGAGCCAGCAACTGAGCCGGCAGCCAAGCTGTTGTCAGCCATGAGCTTCGCAGCGGCGGGCATGGCCACGCCAGCCATGGAGCCACCTGTGGCTGGCGCGGCGACTGCGGCAACGGGAGCCGCCACCGCAGCAGCTGCGGCCGGCGCTGCTGCACTGGCTATGCCTGCGCTGTCGATCCTGGCGATCACCTGATCGGAGACAACCATGCCACCATCAGCGACCAAAATTTCAGCCAGCACACCGGCGCTAGGCGCAGGCACTTCGAGCACAACTTTATCGGTTTCGATCTCGATCAAGATTTCATCGATCGCCACGGCATCGCCAGGCTTCTTTTTCCATTGCAACATGGTGGCCTCGGCCACAGATTCGGACAGTTGCGGTACTTTGACTTCTACGATTGTCATGTTCGTACTTTCGGTGTGTTTTGTGATTTAAATCCGCACTCTAGCAATAGAAAATCTGCGTAGAGTGCTATAAAAAGAATAGTGAGACAGGTTTACTTGGTCAGCACAAAGCCCTTGAGTTTGCCAAAGGCACCCTCAACTAAAGCTTTCTGTTGCTCTGCATGCAGATGGGCATAGCCCGCCGCCGGCGATGCAGAAGCGGCTCGACCTGAATAACCCAGCTTTTGACCTTCCAGCATATTCTCGTGAATGTAGTGCTGCACGAAGAACCACGCGCCCTGGTTTTGTGGTTCATCTTGACACCACACAATATCAGTGGCGCTCGCGTATTTTTTGACCTCGCTGGCAAAGACTTTGTGAGGAAACGGATAAAGCTGCTCAACCCGGATGATGGCGACGTCGGTGTAGCCCTTTTCTTCACGCTTTTTCACCAAGTCATAGTAGACCTTGCCGGAGCACGCGATCACGCGCTTGACCTTCTTGGCGTCAATCGCTTTCTGCTCTGGAATGACGGTTTGGAAGCCGCCTTTGGTGAATTCGCTCAGAGGAGAAGTTGCATCTTTGTTGCGCAACAAAGACTTGGGCGTCATGATGATGAGCGGCTTGCGCAGATCGCGCACCATCTGGCGGCGCAGCACATGGAAAATCTGGCTGGCCGTGGTCGGCTGCACGATTTGCATGTTGGTGTCTGCCGCCAATTGCATGAAGCGCTCAAGGCGCGCCGAGCTGTGCTCCGGGCCTTGGCCTTCATAGCCGTGGGGCAGCATCAAAGTGATGCCGTTGACGCGGCCCCATTTGACTTCGCCTGAGGCAATGAACTGGTCAATCACCACCTGCGCGCCATTAGCAAAATCGCCGAATTGCGCTTCCCAAATCACGAGCGTGTTCGGATCATTGGATGCATAGCCATATTCAAAACCGAGCACAGCTTCTTCCGACAAGAGTGAATCAATCACCACAAAAGGCGCTTGGCCATCTGCCACATTTTGCAATGGAATGTATGTGCCTGAATCCCACTTTTCGCGATTCTGATCATGGATCACAGCATGGCGGTGCGTGAAGGTGCCGCGCCCGCAATCTTCGCCAGACAAGCGAACTGCGTAGCCCGATGCAACGAGCGATGCAAAAGCCATGTGCTCGCCCATGCCCCAATCAACGTTGACTTCGCCGCGAGCCATGGCCGCGCGATCGTCATACACTTTTTTCACCAGCATATGCGGCGTCACGGTCGCGGGAATGGTCGTCAATTTTTCGCCAATGCGTTTCCATTCGGCCATCGGAACCGCTGTGTCGCCAGCATCCGTCCACTTTTTACCTAAAAATGGCGCCCAGTCAACAGCATATTTGCTTTTGAAATTGGTGATTGTGATGTCTTCGGTGTGTTTGCCGGCCTCAAGCGCAGCGCGATAGGCTTTAAACATATCGTCGCCCAAGGTATCGCCTAGGCCTTGCGCGGCGAGCTTGTCGGCGTAGAGCTTGCGCGTACCGGGGTGAGCGGCAATTTTCTTGTACATCAGCGGCTGCGTGAGGGCTGGGGTGTCTTGCTCGTTGTGGCCGAGTTTGCGGAAGCAAATAATATCCAGCACCACATCTTTGTTGAATTTTTGACGATATTCCAAAGACCATTGCGTGCAGAGCACCACAGCCTCTGGATCATCGCCGTTGACGTGCAACACAGGCGCTTCCACCATTTTCACCACATCGGTGCAATACATGGTGGAGCGCGTATCGCGCGGGTCAGAGGTCGTGAAACCGATTTGGTTGTTGATCACGACATGCACCGTGCCGCCCGTGTAATAGCCACGGGTTTGCGCTAGAGCAAGCGTCTCCATCACCACGCCTTGGCCAGCAAAAGCAGCATCGCCATGCACGAGCACGGGCAGCACTTGATCGCCCTCTTTGTCGCCACGGCGATCCATCCGGGCGCGCACGCTGCCTTCGACCACGGGGTTGACGATCTCAAGGTGCGATGGATTAAAAGCCAGCGTCAAATGCACCGGGCCGCCGGGCGTGGTGACGTCTGAGCTGAAGCCTTGGTGGTATTTCACATCGCCCGATGGCAAATCTTCAGGCGCGGTGTGATCAAACTCAGCAAACAGCTGCGAAGGCGTTTTGCCCAGCGTATTGACGAGCACATTCAAACGCCCACGATGCGCCATGCCGATCACGATTTCTTGCACGCCGGCCATGCCAGCGCGCTGTACCAGCTCATCCATCGAAGCGATGAAACATTCGCCGCCTTCAAGCGAGAAGCGTTTTTGACCGACATATTTGGTATGAAGGAATCGCTCAAGGCCTTCAGCGGCGGTGAGGTTTTGCAGGATATTTTTCTTCTCTTGCGCCGAGAAAGCGGGCTTGGCGCGCACGCTTTCCATCTTCTGCTGCCACCAGCGCTTCTCATCTTGGCTCGTGGCATACATGTATTCAGCGCCAATCGTGCCGCAATACGTCTCCCGCAAAGCATTGAGCAGCTCGCGCAAGCTCATTTGCTCTTTACCGAAGTAAGTGTTCGATGTGTTGAACACGGTTTCCATATCGGCATCGGTGAAGCCGTAGAAAGCGGGGTCAAGATCGGGAATGTTGTCGCGCTCGGTGCGCTGCAGGGGATCTAAATTTGCCCAGCGCGCGCCGACGTTTCGGTATGCAGCAATGAGC
>JANPAK010000286.1:0-2658 GCA_031429925.1 Variovorax sp. | reverse complement strand
CCGATGATCCCCGAGAGGCAGACAAACGCTACGGGCGATCCATCATTTGGCCTTTGATTAGCAACGGCAACATGGTTCTGTTTGTGGGCAGGAAGTCAGGTAACTTCATTACACCCATCGACGCGGATGACTGGCATTACGTGGCGATGGTCCGGTATCGAAGTCGCCGCGACTTTTTGCGGTTTGCCATCGTCGCCAATCAGGCAGATAAGTTCGTGCACAAATGGGCGGCCATTGAGAAAACGCATGTGTTTCCAGTGAAACCGTTTATCAGTTTGTTCACCGTGAGGTTGACCGTCGGTCTTTCATTCATCGTGCTTGGTTTTGTGATTCATTCGTTGTTGAGATAAGTGAGATCATTGGACATGAAACTGCGCCGTCGCCTTGCTTGGGTTGCCCTGATTTTCGGCGTGTGGCTTGCGCTTTTGTATGTCAATCGCTTGCACCTGCTCAAGTACTCGTTGGGCTGGTATACCGACTTCAACCATCCTCGCGGCCCCAACCAACCTGTGCCTTGGCAGAATGGCCCCTCGGCCGCAGATCGACCGGTCATGGATCGCCCACCCAACATCATCGTGATCATGGCTGATGACATGGGCATCAACGACGTCACGGTGCATGGCGGCGGTCTCGCGAAGCTGGGCGTACCGACACCCCATATCGATTCCATTGCGCGTGACGGTGTGCGATTTGACAACGGCTATGCGGGTGCTCCAGTGTGCACGGTGTCGCGCGCGGCCCTGATGACCGGGCGCTACCCTTGGCGCTTTGGCGTTGAGTTCACACCCACACCAGGTGCAATGGCCCGAGTGGCGGGCGCTTTGTATGCCGATCCCAATGCGCCGTATCCCGTATTGATCGATAAAGCGAAAGCCGAGAAATCGAAAGACTTCAATGAATTGGGGATGCCGCCCAGTGAGATCACGATTGCCGAAGCCCTCAAAGTGCGCGGCTACCATACGCTTCACATCGGCAAGTGGCATCTTGGCAGCACAGCAGCGATGCGGCCAAACAACCAAGGCTTCGATGAAACGCTTTTTATGGAAAGTGGCTTGCATCTACCTGAGAACTCGCCGAATGTTCAAAACTCAAAACAGGACTTTGATCCGATTGATCGGTTCCTTTGGCCGAACATGCGCTACGGCGTGAGTTACCAAGGCGGAAAATGGTTTGAGCCAGCGAAGTATCTTGCCGATTACTACACTGATGAGGCGATCGCCGCAATGGATCGCAACAAGAATCGCCCATTCTTCATGTTCCTAGCGCATTGGGGAGTGCATACGCCGTTGCAGGCTGCGAAAGCCGACTACGATGCCCTTTCGCATATTCCAGATCACCGGATGCGCGTCTATGCTGCGATGGTACGAAGCGTTGATCGCAGTGTCGGAAGAATTCTTCAGGCGCTTCGTGAGCGAGGCTTGGACGAAAACACCATGGTTGTCTTTACGAGTGACAACGGCGCTCCTGGGTATGTCGGGCTGCCTGATCTGAATAAACCATATCGTGGCTGGAAACTGACCATGTTTGAAGGGGGTTTGCGGGTACCTTATGTCGCGAAATGGCCAGGACGAATTGCCGCTGGCTCGGCATACGCTGCACCGATGTCAAACATTGACATCATGCCAACGGTGCTGGCTGCTGCAGGGGCGAAACTTCCAACCGATCGACCCATAGATGGCGTCAATTTGCTGCCGTTCTTGAAGGCCAAGCCGGAACGACAAGCTGATCGTCCATTGTTCTGGCGAGATGGCGCTTACCGTGCCATGCAGGAAGGTGGGTGGAAGTTGATTGTTTCTGAGCGCCCGCGCAAAGACTGGGTGTTTAATTTGGCTATTGATCCAACGGAGCGCAACAACCTGGCTCAGACTGAAACTCAGCGCCTCGCTGCAATGAAAGTCAAGTTGCAGGCGCATCATGCGGCCATGCCCCAAGCGTTGTGGCCGTCTTTTATCGAAATGCCGGTTGCGATCGACAAAACTTCGAATCAGCCGCTGCTGCCAACCGACGAGTATGCGTACTGGAGCAACTGACGCGCATGGCAAGTTCTGGGCAGGCGAATCGAACTCAACGCGTCGCGGCGTTCTTTGTCGTGGGCGCTGTGTTGCTAGCAGGCATTGCCTGGGCGGTTTATCACGCGCAGAGCACCATCGGCGCTGGCGAGACCCGCTTATGCGCACTGCCCGATGACGCTCGTTCAGCCAAGCCCGGCATGGCATGGATCCCTGATGGGCAGTTTCTGATCGGCGGTAAGGTCTATCCGGAAGAGGGGCCCATCAGTGCTCGCTCTGTGAAGGGCTTTTGGATGGATCGCACTGAAGTCACCAATGCGCAGTTTGCTGCCTTCGTGAAGGCAACCGGCTACATCACTCGCGCTGAAAAACCAGTCGATGTACGGGCTTATCCCAACCTACCCACCGATATGCAAAAGCCCGGTGCGGTCGTTTTTACCATGCCAACAGACCTGCGAGGTGGAGGTGATCTCACGCAATGGTGGCGCTATCGCCCCGGCGCGAGTTGGCAGCACCCAAACGGCCCTGACAGCGGCATTCAAGGAAAAGAGGCCCATCCGGTCGTCGCGATCACCTATGATGATGCGCTTGCATATGCCCAGTGGAAGGGGCATGATTTGCCCACTGAGGCTGAGTGGGAATGGGCGGC
>JANPAK010000285.1:0-4292 GCA_031429925.1 Variovorax sp. | reverse complement strand
TCGCGCTCGATTGAGAGTTGGTTCAACGTCAAAGTCGAAGGTGCCTTGGATGCTGGGCTCAATTTAGGCCGCACCACGATTGAATCACTCAGCAACGATCTCGCTAGCAAAACCCGCGCGGCGGCACAGCAACTGGGCGAGTCTGGATCGGTCGGGCCATTGGCTTTGGAGCGGCTGCGCGAGCAACTCGGCGCGAGTGATGTTGTGCTCTGGAGTGCGTCGGGCCAAATGCTTGGCAGCGCTGGGCAGTCGCGGTTCAGCTTGGCGCCTGAGCGACCGACTGCGGCTCAGCTTCGCCAAGCACGCAGTTCGCGCGTCATCAGTCAAATCGAAGGACTGGACGATGTCGCAGACAAAGCGGTATCGCGTAGCACCACACCGACTATTGCTCGAGTTCGGGCGCTCGCCTGGCTTGGCGGCACTGCGATTGGGTCCGTCGGCATCCTTGGCGCGCCCCACAGCTTGGAAACGACGCGCCCCACCCTGGGCACCGGCTTGGGTGTTGGGTTGAGTGGCTTGGGTGGCGATTCGCGCTTTCTGCAGGTCACGCAAGACATTCCGCCGGCCTTGGTGGCCAATGCACTTGCCGTACAGGAGGCGTATCAAGAGTATCAAGAACGCTCGCTAGCCCGAGAGGGTCTGCGCAACATGTATCTGGCAACCCTGACCCTGAGTTTGTTCTTGGCGATGTTTGGAGCCGTGCTGCTGGCAGCCGTATTGGGCAATCAGCTTGTACGCCCCTTGCTGGTTCTTGCGGACGGCGTGGCTCAGGTGGCCGCAGGAGACCTGCGTCCGAAAGCCGCCCTCCAAACCCGTGACGAGCTGGGTGGTCTGACGCGCTCATTTGCCCAAATGACGCAGCAATTGTCTGACGCACGAACACAGCTCCAATCGAGTTTGGGGCAACTCGATGCATCCCGTTACAACTTGCAAACCATTCTGGACAACCTAACTGCCGGCGTGATCGTGCTGGATCGCGCTGGTCGACTCGTACAAGCCAACCCGAGCGCCTCTCGGGTGCTGCACGCGCCCTTAGCCGCTTTTGTTGGGCAGCGGCTTGATGAAATCGCGGGTTTGCACGAATTTGCGACCAGCGTTGAGGAGCAGTTTCGCGTCTTTTTTGGCGAACGCGGGTTGCATCTTGATCATTGGCAACACTCCTTTGAGCTGGGTGGCTTGAGCGGTACATCACAGTCTTTCGGTGGCAACGACAGCAGCACCAGCATCATCGCCCGCGGTGCATCTTTGCCTGGTGATTTACGCCTGCTCGTTCTAGACGACATCACTGAAGTGGTGTCCGCGCAGCGCTCGAGAGCTTGGGGAGAAGTCGCTCGACGTTTGGCGCACGAGATAAAAAACCCCTTGACGCCAATTCAACTCTCAGCAGAACGCCTGGAGATGAAGCTGCATGGCAAGCTGCAAGCGCCCGACGATGCTTTACTGGCGCGTTCCGTCAAAACCATCGTTGATCAGGTGGATGCGATGAAGCGTCTGGTCAATGAGTTTCGGGATTACGCGCGGCTACCGAGTGCCGAGCTCAAGCCCTTGGATCTCAATGCGCTTGTCGCTGATGTCTTGGCCCTGTATGCACCAGAGAACTCTCCGGTACCAGTCAAGACAGAACTCGATCCGAGTTGCCCCACGATTCTTGGCGATAGCCAACAATTGCGACAGGTGATTCACAATTTGCTTCAAAACGCGCAAGACGCTAGCCTAACTGCCGCCAGCGGCCTGCTGGCGGATCACATCGGCCGACCCGCTCAAGTGGTGATCAGCACGCGATTCAACCCAGCCAGCCGACGGGTGCGACTGACGTTCAGTGATAGCGGAACTGGATTTGCACCACATATCCTGCAGCGCGCTTTTGAGCCCTACGTCACCACAAAGTCGCGCGGTACTGGCCTTGGGCTGGCGGTGGTCAAAAAAATTGCAGATGAGCACAATGCGCGGATCGAACTCTCCAATCGATATCAAGAACCTGCCGAAGAGTCACAGCCAGTTACAAAGAGCGGGGAAACCCGCACGGCTATCGCTGTGGGCGCGCTGGTGAGTCTCTCCTTCCCTGTGGTTTAATTGTCACGTAGCAAATTCACCACAGGCATCGTCCGGTGGCTGGCGGTTTGGCAGATCAATAACAGACAGGCAATATGGCATATATCTTGGTGGTTGATGATGAGCTCGGGATACGGGATTTGCTCACGGAGATCCTCTCCGACGAAGGGCACACCGTAGAGACTGCAGACAACGCGGCGCAAGCCCGCAAGGCACGTGGCAGCACCCAGCCCGATCTCGTTTTGCTCGACATTTGGATGCCTGATACGGATGGCGTAACCTTGTTGAAAGAGTGGTCGGCCACTGGTCAACTTACGATGCCCGTTGTCATGATGAGTGGGCACGCCACCATAGATACTGCTGTCGAAGCAACCAAAATTGGCGCCCATTCATTTCTTGAAAAGCCCATCACCCTACAAAAACTGTTGAAAGCCGTGAATGACGCCCTCGCCAAGGGAGCTCGCCAAAAAAATTCGATGCCCGCGGCATCAAAGACCCCCGAACTGACCGTCGAGGCAGCCATGACCGGCAGTAGTTTGCCCCAAGCCGTTGACATGGGCCCCCAAGCACTGCAAAGCTTCAGCATGGATCAACCCCTGCGGGACGCACGCGACGAATTTGAGAAGGCGTATTTTGAGTTTCACTTGGCCAAAGAAGGTGGCTCGATGACCCGTGTTGCAGACAAAACAGGCCTAGAGCGCACGCATCTGTATCGCAAACTTAAGCAGCTCGGCGTCGACATCAATCGCAGCAAACGCGGCAGCTAATACTTCCATCAGTCCTCAACGATTTACATCCGTTATAATCGTTGGTTCAGCAAAACAGCTGAAAAGGCCCGGTAGCTCAGTCGGTAGAGCAGAGGATTGAAAATCCTTGTGTCGGTGGTTCGATTCCGCCCCAGGCCACCAATTTAAAGCCCGCATAGTTCCAAAGACGTGCGGGCTTTTTCATTTTTCCCTCTGTAGAAGCGCTTTTGTCGTCCACTAGCGTCCAGAATAATACATCCATATCCGGGGCACTCTGGGGGCGTATTCGGGGGCATGCACAAGGGAATTGCCTAAAAATGTTGAGAATACTCCCTATTACTTTTGTATAGAGAGCAAGTCTTCCCAAACACCCCGTCAAGACACCACACCCCAACGAACAGCCAGTTCGCGCCGCCTAGCCAAACTTCAAGAACAGCTTGCTGTAAGGCACCTTCAATTGTGAAAGGGCGGTTTTGGTAGCTGCCACGTCTTGTGTGAAAACGGCGCGCTGTAAACCTGCTACCGACTTCTCTACCGCTTGGGCCAAATCGGCAAACTCCTGATTCCGAGCGTAGCTCGTCGGTGCTTCGGCGATCAGTCTCTTCGCTAGGTAGGTCAACACGCCAACCATGGCGATCATCTGCTGATTTCCATCTGGTTGAGCCAAGATACGCTGCGCATTGATAAGCACATTTTCCATCTCTGAATGGTAGGCATTCATGTGGTCGCTAAAGACCACAACCTGGTTACGTCGTCGCAAATCAGCCATGATGTCTCGCGCTTTCTCCAAGGTTTCGTGAGCAGAATTCAGCTGATTTGCTGCAACTTGTGTGGCTGCTATATCGTAGACCTTAGAAACCTTTGCGAGCGAGTCAGCAAACCCAGTATCGCGGTCATATGGACCAGGTGGCTTGGCGCCAAATTGCTCTGCAATTTTTGTCCAAGCCTGTTGGGCTTGGGCTATCGCCTGTTGCGATTCCGCGGTCGCGTTACTGTTAGTTCTGAAAAGCGCAGCGCGATACGGTGCATAAGCAGCCTGCATGGCGTCAGTGACCGGATCGGAGGCGTATGCCACTGCACTGCTCGCAACGAGCAAGGTCCAAATAAGGTGCTTTTTCATAGTGATTTCCGTTAACTGCAAATTCATTGGTTCTTGTTGATCCGTCCAGTCAAAACAACTGACGACCAAATGTGAAGCAGCTTGGACGCTCGCCCTTGCGACTTGATAGGAGTATCTAGCTGACCAACGGTGAGGTCATATGATAGAAATCACTCACAGCGCCTTGTTTTGCAAGTGCCATCGCATCCGGTGGGGCTTTGAGCAAGCCAGCTGACTCGTAGACAGCTAATGTGTCGCCAATCGCGCTTGATGCAGGGCAATCTGCTGACGCACCTGGGTTGGGGCAGTGCCTCCCAAGGTGTTGCGTGCATTCAAACTACCGCGCAATGACAACACCTCATATACGTCTTGCTCGACGCTCTTATTGAAACTTT
>JANPAK010000284.1:0-5668 GCA_031429925.1 Variovorax sp. | reverse complement strand
GCGTGCTGGGCATTGCGGCGCTGTTGGGCGCCTTGAAGTTTTCAGGGTTGTACCCGCTGGATACTTGGCATCGTCTGTTAGGGATCCTAGGCGGCAGCGCGGCGCTGCCTTTGCTGGCGGTTTGTGTGAAGTGGCCGCAATCGGCGGTTGCCACGGAGCGGCAGTTTGCTCTGATTTTTTTAGGGGCGGCGGCGCTACTGGGTTTCGCCATCGCAGGGCTTGGCAAGCTGCGCGTATATGACCAAGTCTTGGGGGCTCTGAGCATGCTGGCCATGCTTTGGCTCTTGATTCAATTGGGCAACCTGCGGCGAATCGCCGGCATTGCGCTGATGCTCGCCGGCTCCGTGCTGTTTGTGGCCAAGCTGAAGGTGGCTCCGTGGCTGCAACCCGGTGACTTTTTGCATCTGGGTATGGCTCTGGGTCTGCTGCTCTTAGCACCGACTACCCCACACACGCCCGACGCACAGCGGACATAAAAAAACCGCCTCAATGGAGGCGGTTTTTATCAAGCGCTGAACGCAGATCAATAACGACGACCACCGCCGCCGCCGCCGCCGCCGTAGCCGCCGCGATCACCGCCGCCGCCACCGCCGCCATATCCACCGCCACCGCCACCGTAGCCGCCGCCACCGGTGCGCGGTGGGCGAGCTTCCATTGGGCGAGCGACGTTGACTGTGAGGTCACGGCCACCGACGTTTTGGCCATGCAGGCCAGCGATTGCTGCTTGCGCTTCATCGGCGCTGCCCATTTCCACAAAGCCGAAGCCTTTGGAGCGGCCTGTTTCGCGCTCCATCATCACTTTGGCGGACTGAACCTGGCCAAAGGCGGAAAACTGCTGCTGCAGGTCTTCATCGCGTACTGTGTAGGCGAGATTGCCGACGTATAGTTTGTTGCTCATAGTGAGTCTTTCTCAAAAATGTGCACCCAAGGAAAGAGGGCACACGGTAAAAATTCAAAGGATAGAGTCTACCGCTAGTTCTTAGCGACGACCCGCGTATGCAGGGGCGCCGACTCTAGGCTGTCGGTTTTCAATATGACGGAAGGTGATGCGGCCTTTGGAGAGGTCATAGGGCGACATTTCAACTGTCACTTTATCACCCGCCAAAATTCGAATGCTGTGTTTACGCATTTTACCGCCTGTGTAGGCAATAAGTTTGTGCTCGTTTTCCAGGGTGACACGATATCGCATGTCCGGCAAGATTTCGTCTACCTTTCCCTGCATCTCAATCAAATCTTCTTTGGCCATCAGGCCTCCAGTCATCACAAGGCCCTGAAATGCGCTGCCTTTGAAAATAACTGCTATGCCCTATCAAAGGACGCGAGCAAAGATCAACAGTAGCGCCGGTACATGGCCGACTATTTTGCTCGCCGAAGGAAAAAGTATGACCGCTTGGACACCTGCACAATCAGCAGGGCGGCGTAGCAATGAAGCGTTGGATCAAAAAAAACCAGACACACCTTCCCGCAGCAGAGGAAAGCAATTAGCTGCGGAAGCCAATAGTGTACTCCTGTTTGCCCAGGCGCCCTTTCAGCAACGAAACTCAGGCGGGACGTGATTCTATATTTGTAGCGCCTGAGGCATGTTTTAGAGGGAATATCACGGGTTTTTGATCAAAAAGTCTAAGCCGGAGCCCACAGCGGCCACTTGCGCCGCAATGCATTGCTCGGGCGTGGTGCGCGGGCTGTCGGGGTATACCTCGGTGGTGGTGGTGTAACGCGCACCGGTGACGCTGGCGCATAAGCCCATGCCTTGCAAGCGATACGCAATCACGCCGTGCGCCAGTGCAGGCGAGTCTAGCAAGGCGCCCTGCTCGTCGGCGCCGGCGATATGTGTGATGCGTTCCACCGCGTGAATCATGGCCTGCTGAAAGGCTGGCTGCGGGTTGGCTGTGTCGTCCACCAAGTAAAAACCATCCGGAATGGTGCCGGGATGAAACGGCTTGCCGTCTCGCGCGGCCACGGCGGGGCGGAACTCAGATTCATCGGTATCGGTGGTTTCGTGCAAATCGAAGTGCGCTGCAAACTGCCCCTTCAAAGGCGCAATCAGCCGAATCAGCGCGGCGCATTCTTGAGCGGGGCTGGGTTCGCGGAAGGAGCGGTTGGGGTCAATCGCGTCAAAATTCCAGCGCTGAATGCGCTCATAGGCCCAGGGGCTCACACAGGGCGCAACCAAAAGGTTAACGCGGCCGGCATAAGCCTCTGCCGCCGTCTGCAAAAAGCGCAAGGCGCCATGCACACCGCTGGTTTCGTAGCCATGCACACCACCAGTGATGAGCACGTTGGGCAAATCAGGTTGCCAATCGCGGCTGCGAAGTGCCATCAGCGCAAAGCTTTCGCCCCCACAGACGATCTCGCCATAGCTCGATACATCAAACTGCTGGCGCAATGACTCGATGGGCGCAAGTACATCCTCTGCATAGCTGCGCTGGCGGTTTTGCTTGGTGCGCCATAGCGCGATCTCTGCTGCGCCCCAAGCTTGGCCGGGCGTGCCGATGGGATAGAAGTGGGTGGTGCTCATGGGAAAGGGGGGTGATAGTCAGCCTGCATTATCAGCGGTGACTCCACTGCCGCTGCGTCCTAGGCGATTGACATAAAACGAAACAAACCGATACCGCGCTGAGATGACTCAAGCCATCCCGCTGGGCACACTAAAGACCTTGTTCAACAACCCTTTTACTTAAGGAAACCTCATCATGAAAACTTGGATTAAACGCACTCTCGTTGGCATCTTTGGCGCTAGCATCTTGATCGGCGGCCTCTCCGCTTGCTCCCGTGGTCATCACACCGAATGGAGCGCTGAGCGGGTGACAGAGATGCGCGGCAAAGTGATTGAGCGCGTGAGCAGCAAGCTGGAGCTCAATGACGGACAAAAGCAAAAGCTCGGTGTGTTGGCAGACGAAATGCTGGCCTCTCGTACGGCCTTGCGCGGCAAAGATGCTGACCCACGCACTGAGATGAAGGCCATGATCGCCGGCGCAAAGTTTGATCGCAGCCGCGCTCAGGTGATGCTGGATCAGAAAACCCAAGTGGTTCAGGGCAATGGCCCTAAATTGATTGCTGCCATGGGTGAGTTTTATGACAGCTTGAGCCCAGAACAACAAAAGAAGGTGCGCGACCGGCTAGAGAATCGCGGCTGGTGGAGCCGTGGCTGATCGGAGCAGTTCCACGCCAGCACAGGCTGCGCCGATTGATCTTGCGGCACCGCACGATCAGCCGCGCAGCCAGTTAAGATGCCCTATGCACCGGATTTTGCTCATCGACGACGACGCCCAGCTGGGCGTGCCGCTGGCGACATATTTCCAGCGCTTTGAGCTGGCTTTAACGCAAGCGTTGCGACCCAGCGATGGTTTGCAGCGTTTGCGATCTGAGCAGTTTGATGCAGCGATTTTGGATGTGATGCTGCCCGAAATGGACGGTTTTGCGCTGTGCCGCAGCATTCGCATGGAAAGTGACATTCCCATCATCATGCTTACCGCACGTGGCGAGGTGATGGATCGCATTGTGGGCCTTGAGTTGGGTGCGGATGACTATTTGCCCAAACCGTTTGAGCCGCGTGAACTGGTGGCGCGACTGCAAACGGTGCTGCGGCGGCGTGGCCCAAAACCGACGGCTGATGCCGTAGCCAACCTGCTGCGCTTTGAGGGATTGACGGTGGACGCGACGCGGCGCGAAGTCAGCCGCGAAGGTGAAGTCGTCGAACTGACCAGCACGGAGTTTGATCTCCTTTACCTGTTGGCGCGGGAACCGGGCAAAGTGTTTAGCCGAGATGATATTTTGAATCAGTTGCGCGGGCACGAAGCTGAGTTGTTTACGCGTGCGGTGGATATCGTAGTGAGCCGTTTGCGCAAAAAACTTGAGCCACTCGATTGCATCAAGACACTGCGCAACGCCGGCTACTCACTGGCGCTGCCCAAGTTGTGATCATGAAGCAAGCTTGGCTCAAGAAAACGCGGCACGCGCTGGGGCATTCGCTCAGGCTCAGGTTGATCATCGTTTTTCTGTTGCTCGCAGGTGCGATGGCTGCGGTTTTCATTGGTAGCCTGCAAAAAGCTTTTTCATTGAGTTGGCGCGATGCAGCTCGCCCGATGCTGATGGACTATGTGGATCATCTTGCAGCAGACATCACCCCCGACAAAAACTCTCCGCCTCGCGTTGACCGCGCCAAAGCTCTCACGGATCGACTACCGATCACCGTGCGCATTTCGGGATCAAGTATCAACTGGCAATCGCACCCTGAGCAAGCCCGCCCGGACTGGCAAAGAGAGGAATGGGGCAACGATTCGAATTGGCGGCGCTTGGTCGAGCGCAAAACAGCAGACGGGCACAGTATTGAATTTGGCTTGAACGTGAGCGTGCTTGACAAGCGACCCCGCCTCTTGGGCTTTGCGTTGTTAGCCATGCTGGCGATCACCTTACTCGCATTCTTATACGTGCGCAGACTGCTTCGCCCCCTCGACGATATTCGCGCGGGTGCCCAGCGCTTTGGTGGCGGAGATTTTGGTCAACCGATTCCCGTTCGGCATGCTCACAAGCCGGATGAGTTAGGGCAACTGGCCAGCACCATCAACACCATGGGCTCCGACATTCAGCAGATGCTGGACGCCAAGCGCGCCTTGTTACTGGCCATCAGCCACGAGTTACGCAGCCCGCTGACGCGCGCGCGGCTCAACACCGAGCTTCTTCCCGAAACGCCCGAACTCCAACCCAACCGTGAAGCCTTACTGCGCGATCTCGCTTTGATGCGCGACCTGGTGACGGATTTGCTTGAGAGTGAGCGTTTGGCCAGCCCGCACGTGACGCTGCACCGCGAAGCAACAGACCTCGCCGTACTCGCGCACGAGGTGTGTGATGCCGTTATGGTCAATCATGAGACGCAGCCTATCATCCGGCAAGAGATTGACGCGAAATTGCCTTCGGTGTCGATCGATCGCACCCGCATCCGCTTGCTCCTGCGCAATTTGCTCGACAATGCACTGCGACACAATGGCGCCCGGCCTGATCCCGCTGCGGTTGTTCTTGCAATGTTGCAGGCACCGGATGGCGGCATTTCAATCAGTATCCGAGATTTCGGCTCGGGCGTCGATGAAGCGGCCCTCGGCCATTTGGCTGAACCGTTCTATCGCCCAGACGCGTCACGTGAACGTGCCACTGGCGGGGTGGGTCTAGGGCTCTACCTCTGCAAGCTCGTGGCGCTCGCCCACGGCGGCAAGATGACCATCCGCAACGCACACCCCGGGCTTGCGGTCAGCGTGAGCTTGCCCTTGCAATAGCGCACTCACATCGCATTGCGACCCATCAGCCCGCCTACTTTGCGCACCAACCACTTGGGCGCAGAGCGTGACGCCAAAGCACTGAGCTGATAGACCGCCCCCGGCACACAAATCGCATCACCGCGAAACGTGGCTTCTAAGGCGGTGCGCGCGACGTCGCTCACATCGGCGATCAAGAATTTGGGCAACTGACTGAGCTTATCGTTGGCATTTTTCGCTTGGGCAAACATGTTGGTGGCCGTGATGCCTGGGCACAGTGCGGTCACGCTCACGCCGCTGCCTTGGAGCTCTTCCGCGAGCGACTCGGACAGAGACAACACATACGCTTTGCTGGCCGCGTAGGCCGCCAACATCGGAATCGGCTGAAACGCGGCAATGGAGGCAACATTCAACACGTG
>JANPAK010000283.1:0-1744 GCA_031429925.1 Variovorax sp. | reverse complement strand
CCATGTCATCACTCTTTCCTGCGACCGCCTTGGTCGTACCGTTTGAGAACTTAAGAAACAGCGACGTTGAGTCGGTGGGCGGTAAAAACGCCAGCCTTGGCGAGATGATTTCGCAGCTGCCCACGGGTGTGAAAGTGCCCACCGGTTTTGCCACCACGGCGCACGCCTTTCGTGAGTTTTTGAAGCATGGCGGGCTGGATCAAAAGATTAACGCAAAGCTAACTGCGCTGGATACGGAAGATGTTCGCGCGCTCGCACTGGTGGGCGCAGAGATTCGCGCAATGGTGGAGGGGCAGCCGTTCCCGGCGGATTTGCAAAAAGCCATTTCTGAAGCCTACGCCGCGCTGTCTGGCGGCTCCACAACTGCTAGCTTTGCAGTGCGCTCGTCTGCCACCGCTGAAGATCTGCCTGATGCCTCGTTTGCGGGCCAACAAGAGTCCTTCCTGAATGTGATGGGCATCGAAGAAGTGCTGCACAAGATGAAGGAAGTGTTTGCCAGTCTCTACAACGATCGCGCGATTTCTTAGCGCGTGCATAAAGGCTTTGCGCATGCGGACGTGGCTTTAAGCGCGGGTGTGCAGCGCATGGTGCGCTCGGATCTGGGCACAGCGGGTGTGATGTTCACGATTGATACCGAGAGCGGCTTTGATCAAGTGGTGTTCATCACCGCTAGCTATGGCTTGGGTGAAACCGTGGTGCAAGGTGCAGTGAATCCGGATGAGTTTTATGTGCATAAGCCCATGCTGGCTCAAGCTAAGCGCGCTGTGATCCGCCGCAATCTGGGCTCTAAGCTCTCGCAAATGGTATTTGCCTCACCTGAGGAAAAAAAGCAAAGCGGCAAACTGGTGAAGACGATTGACGTGCCCACTGAGCAGCGCAATCGCTATTGCCTAAGCGATGCGGATGTAGAGCAACTCGCCAGATACGCCGTGATCATTGAGCAGCACTACGGCAGAGCGATGGACATTGAATGGGGCAAAGATGGTAACGATGGCCAGCTCTATATATTGCAAGCCCGCCCAGAGACGGTGAAGAGCCAGCAAAAGGGCAAAGTCGAGCAGCGCTACAAGCTCAAATCTCGCGGTGCGGTGCTGTCTGAGGGCCGCGCGATCGGTCAGAAGATTGGGACAGGCCCGGTGCGCCTGGTGCACTCAATTGCCGAAATGGACAAAGTGCAGCCCGGCGATGTGCTCGTCACCGATATGACCGATCCGAACTGGGAGCCCGTGATGAAGCGCGCCAGCGCCATCGTGACCAACCGTGGCGGGCGCACCTGCCATGCGGCCATCATCGCCCGCGAGCTGGGCATTCCGGCGGTAGTTGGCTGCGGGGATGCCACCGAGTTATTGAAAGAAGGCACGCTCGTGACTGTGAGCTGCGCAGAAGGAGACACAGGCTTCATTTACGACGGCCTGCTCGACACCGAAATCACCGAAGTGCAGCGCGGCACCATGCCCGAGATCAAAACCAAGATCATGATGAACGTGGGCAACCCGCAGCTTGCATTTGATTTTGCGCAAATGCCCAACCAAGGCGTGGGCCTGGCGCGTCTTGAATTCATCATCAACAACAACATCGGCGTGCACCCCATAGCCATTTTGGATTACCCGGCGGTAGACGCTGATTTGAAGAAGGCGGTGGAGAGCGTGGCACGCGGCCATGCTTCGCCCCGAGCGTTTTATGTGGACAAAGTGGCCGAAGGCATCGCCACGATTGCTGCTGCTTTTTGGCCCAAGCCGGTGAT
>JANPAK010000282.1:0-8790 GCA_031429925.1 Variovorax sp. | reverse complement strand
CGTCAACTGCAGCGATTTAGCCAATCCTACGCGTTCTGTTCTCGGCGATGCGCAAGAAGCCTGGCTCCTGCAACAGTTGACGCAGCCCTCGGGTGGAGCGGACTCCGCGCGCTGGACTCTGATCTGTCAACCTTCAGTTTTTTCCAGATTTCCGATTCCAGTGCTGGGCAACTCTGTCAACCATGACAATTGGGACGGCTATCCTAGGTCACGTCAAAATATCTTGGATGCACTTGCGCAAGGCAAAGCGCGAAACCCCGTTTTCTTCAGCGGCGATGTGCATCAAAACTGGGTCGCCCACGTCCACCGGGATGCAACCGATGCACAAACTCCACTGATAGCGCCCGAATTTTGCGGAACCAGTGTGACCAGTGATTCATTTGGATCATTTACTGGCCAAGACATGAAGGCTCTCGCGCCACACTGCGTCCATGCTGACCGCCACAAGCGCGGCTACATGCTAGCGAGTGTTGCCCCGGATTCTTTGCGAGTCGATTTACGCGTTGTAGAGAATATTCGCAATCCAAGCAGTCCTGTATCCACTGCCGCCAGCTTTCAGGTCAACACCGGCTCGCCAAAGATTCTTCAACGACTCTAACGGTTAGGCGCGTCGCCAGGCCAGTGTGATCGCAGGGTTTTGTATACACTCTGGCACGTTTAATGCTTCATCGATTTGGTACGCCAAGTACACGCCGTACTACCGTACAGTTTTTTTATCTTATAACGGAGCCAAATCCATGATTTCTCGTCGCACTTCCCTTTCCTATGCAAGGGCTTTGGGCGCACTCGCCCTCTCGGGCCAAGCCTTCGCGCAAGCCAAATACCCTGATCAACCCATCAAATTCATCGTGGCCCTGCCCGCTGGCGGTAGCGTGGACATGATCGCCCGCACGCTGGGCCAAAAGCTGAGCACTGCTTTGGGGCAGCCGGTGGTGGTAGACAACCGGGGCGGCGGTTCCGGCCAAATTGGTATGCCGCTCGTGGCCAAAGCGCCCGCTGACGGCTATACGCTCACCGTCTCACCCGCCTCATTCCTCACCACGAACAAAAGCGTTTTCAAGACCCTGCCCTATGACCCAGAAGCAGACTTCATGCCGATCTCCCGATTGGTGAATCAGCCCATGGTCATGATCGTCAAAGACAAGGTGAAGTACCCCACCGTTGCAGCGTTCATCGCCGCCGCAAAAGCCAATCCGGGCAAGCTCACCTATGCATCGTCGGGCGACGGCAGCCCACAGCATTTGGGCGGCCTGATGTTTGAATCGCGCACGCAAACCAAACTGCTGCATGTGCCCTACCGTGGCGGCGCATTGGCCATCAACGACACCATCGCCGGCACGGTAGATGCCATGTTTGCGGTGATGCCCGAGGCGGTGCCGCATGTGAAAGCCGGCACGCTCTCAGCACTGGGCGTCATGAGCCCAACCCGGTCGCCTGTGTTCCCACAAGTGCCGACGATGCAAGAGGCAGGCGTGGTCGATCTCACCCTCTCCGCTTGGATGGCGCTGCTGGCACCTGCCAAGACACCTCGCCCGATCATCGATCAGCTCAACAAAGCCGTGATCGCCGCATTTGATCCAGAGACGCGCGCTAAACTGGCAGAAAGCGGCATTGAAGTGTCAACCAGCACACCGGAAGACGTTCAGCGGCTCATCACGCGCGACATCAAGATTCATGCGGATCTAGTCAAAGCATCAGGCTTAGTGCCACAGTAATCAGTTGCCTCAATCTATGGTGTAGCGCCCTTGGACAAGCAAAAAGGCGGCTCAGAGCCGCCTTTTTTCTGGGGGTGCATCAGATCACACCAAAGGGACACCCGTTTTGCTTTGTACAAACTCGCGTGTCACGCCGGGAGCCAGCTCCACGACCTTGAGGCCTTCCGGGGAAGTGTCAAACACACCTAGATCCGTGATGATGCGATCAACCACACCGACGCCGGTGAGTGGCAGCGTACATTGCGGCAGGATTTTCATGTCCTCGGTGCCATCTTTTTTCTTGGCCACGTGCTCCATCAACACGATCACGCGCTTGACGCCGGCAACCAGATCCATCGCGCCGCCCATGCCTTTGACCATCTTGCCAGGGATCATCCAGTTAGCCAGATCGCCCTTATCGGTCACTTGCATCGCGCCCAAGATGCTCAGATTGATCTTGCCGCCGCGAATCATGGCGAAGCTGTCGTGGCTACCAAAGATACTGGAGCCCTTGATCGTGGTGACGGTTTGCTTGCCTGCATTGATCAAGTCTGCATTGACTTCTTCGTCAGTGGGGAACGGGCCAATGCCCAGCATGCCGTTCTCGCTTTGCAGCCAAACCTCTTTATCAGCAGGCACATGGTTGGCCACCAAGGTGGGTATGCCGATCCCGAGGTTCACGTAAAAACCATCTTCGAGTTCGTGCGCTGCACGGGCAGCCATTTGATCTTGATTCCAAGGCATATCAGACTCCCGCTTTCTCAGTGATGGTGCGCTTCTCTATGCGCTTTTCAGGGGTGGCGTTCAAAACAATGCGGTGCACATAAATCCCAGGTAAATGAATATCGTCAGGCGCCAGCTCACCGGTCTCGACGATTTTTTCCACTTCAACGATGCAGACCTTACCGGCCATGGCTGCTGCGGGGTTGAAGTTACGCGCTGTTAAGTTAAATCGCAGATTGCCACTCCTATCAGCAACATCGGCTTTGACCAAAGCTACTTCAGGCAAGAGGGCGAGCTCCATCACATAAGTCTCACCATCAAAGTCTCGCAACTCTTTGCCCTGCGCAACTAAGGTGCCCACGCCCGTCTTCGTAAAAAAGGCTGGAATACCAGCACCGCCTGCACGCAGCTTTTCAGCCAACGTGCCTTGCGGCGTGAATTCCAACGCCAGTTCGCCGGCGAGGTACTGGCGCTCAAATTCTTTGTTTTCCCCCACATAAGAAGAAATCATCTTTTTGATCTGGCGGGTTTGCAGCAGTTTGCCCAAACCGAAGTCATCCACACCAGCGTTGTTGGATATCGCCGTGAGGTTCTGTACACCGCTATCGCGAAGCGCATCAATCAAAGCTTCAGGGATGCCGCAAAGGCCAAAGCCGCCAACGGCGATCAGCTGACCATCGCGCACTACGCCTTGCAAAGCGGCGGCGGCGCTGGGATAGATTTTGTTCACAAAAGTCTCCTTAGGGTGACGAGCACCGGAATCCGTTACGATACTACGTAAATGCATACGTAGTGTTTCGTAGAACCGTTATTCGCAACTCTGATCATGTCGTTGATTGACTACCAAGCCGCTTTTGATCTTGCACCCATCGGGCTGGCGCTTTCGCGCGAGCGCGTGATGGTCAATTGCAATGAGGCACTGTGCGAAATGTTCGGTACAAGCAGGGACGTATTGGTGGGTCAGAGTTTTGCGGTGCTTTACCCAAGCGTGCAGGAGTATGAGAGAACGGGCGAGCGCATTGCCCCCTTGCTTGGACAAGATGGGAAAAAAGGCCGCTATGCTGACGATCGTTTGATGAAGCGCGCCAACGGTGAGCTATTTTGGTGTCACGTCACCGGTCGTGCGCTCAACACCAAAAAGCCTCACGAAGCGGGTATTTGGAGCTTTGAAGACCTCTCCGCGCTACGGCCAGTGACGGCGGAGCTCACGCCTCGCGAACGCGAGGTCGCAGCCTATCTGCTCGAAGGCCTCACCGCAAAGCAAACCGCCAAGCACTTACTGATCAGCCATCGCACCGTCGAGATCTATCGGGCTCGCTTGATGCGCAAATACAAGTCGCACACGACAGCAGACTTGGTCCACAAATTAATGTCCGGTTGACGCAGATCAAATCAGGTCGACCCTGCACCACCTATCCTACTCAAAATGAGAATGCCTTCTTTGCGCCGCCGGATACTGCTTCGCCGCGGATTGCTCACCTCGATGTGCCTTGCTATGACCATTTTGGGCCTGGGTGGCGTTGGCTTTTGGTGGATTGATCCTCACGTCCGTACTTTTGGTGACGGGCTCTGGTTAGCATTCACGACCGCCGCTACCGTGGGTTATGGCGATCTGGTGCCCAGCACGACCGCTTCGCGCATCTTTGCTGTCTTTGTAGTATTGCTGGGATTGGCTGTGCTGTCATTGGTTACCGCATCACTATCGGCCGTCTTACTTCAGGAAGAAGAGCGCGAGTTCGAACGCAAAATGATGCACGAGCTGACTCACGAGTTGCGCCAACTGCGCAGCGAACTAGCGCAACTAAAGGTATCGCTCAAGGCGAAGGAGTAAGCGAATCACCGAGATTGGGCTCGATCCGTAGTCAACGCAACTGCGGCAATGCATGCATCGCCTTGAAGGCACCTTCACCCATGGCTGCACCAAAGCGCTTGGCCAAGCGCTCGGCCACGTTTTCGCGGCGCGTGTAGTCGACCAAGTCTTCTGCTTTGATCACATCTCTGGCCACGGAATCCAGCGTGCCTAAGCCGTCAGCCAAGCCCAACTCGATGGATTGCTGGCCGCTCCAGAACAGTCCGCTGAACATATCTGGCGTTTCTTTCAAGCGATTCCCGCGCCCAGCCTTGACAGTATCAATAAACTGCTTGTGAACCTGATTGAGCATGGCCTGCGCGAACTGCTTTTGTTGCTCGCTTTGTGGGCTGAATGGATCGAGAAAACCCTTGTTCGCACCGGCGGTCATTAATCGGCGCTCGACGCCCAGTTTTTCCATGAGGCCCGTGAAGCCAAAACCATCCATCAGCACGCCAATGGAGCCCACAATGCTGGCCTTGTCCACATAAATGGCATCTGCGGCAACGGCGATGTAGTAAGCCGCGCTGGCGCAAGTTTCCTCAACCACGGCATAAACGGGCTTGTTGTGAAGCACCTTGAGGCGACGAATTTCGTCATTGATCATCCCCGCTTGCACCGGGCTACCCCCAGGGGAATTGATCACCAAGATGATTCCTTTCGCCGCTTTATCCTCAAATGCACTCTTAAGCGCGCTCACGATGTATTCGGCGCTGGCGTCACTGCCCGAAGCGATTTCGCCTTTGATTTCCACGACCGCGGTATGCGCTGAGCTCATGTCAGCCGTGCTTGCCTTGCGCGATGGGCCCAATACCAGCCAAGCCAAGACAATGAAAAATGCCAACCAAGCCAAGCGAACGATGGTTTTCCAGCGACGGGAGACCTTTTGCTCATTTAACGCGGCAAAGGCGAGCTTCTCGAGGGTCGAGCGCTCCCAGTCAGGCGTGTCAGTTGCTCCTGATTTAATAGCATTTGGCGCAGATTCTGACTGAGGTGCAGCCGTATTTTGCTGATGCTTCTTAAGCGTGTCGTAAAGCGCAGCGTCCATGTCGGACGGGGCTGTCGTTTTGTCTTGCGGGTTGGGTGAGTCGTTCATGCTTTGATTGTCCATCGAATCGGGGCTTGCGAACTAGAAATCCAGCGGTTTCAGGTTGTAAGCCGTCCGCCAATGCACCACGCCATCGGTTTCTACAAGCTGGATTTTCACCAAACCGCCACGGCAGGGCCCACCACTGCATGCACCGGTATCAGGCTTGTAAACCGCGCCATGGGTAGAGCAGAGCAACCATTGCCCCGTGTCGTCGAAAAACTGCCCGGGTTGCCAATCCAGCTCCATCGCCACATGCGTGCAACGGTTCAGGTAAGCGTGCGCAGCATCCTGGTGGCGAATCGCGAACGCGGTACAAGTTTGGCCGGCGAAATTCACATCAAACGCAACGGCCTTGCCACCGTTTTGCAGATCGGCACTGTTGCACAGCGGGATGATGTCGTCACTCATGGCACAAGAGTCTAGGCATTTTCTAGCAGCCAATCATGCAACTCTTGCATGCTGTGCGCGACAAAAAGCGGTGAATAGGGGGCAAACTCCTCATGCGCATGCGCCCCGAAGCTCACGCCCACACTGGCCACACCTGCGTTGCGCGCGAGCAAAAGATCATGCGTGGTGTCGCCAATCATGAGCATGCGCTCGGACTTCACCTCCAACTCAGCCATCAACTCATGGAGCATCAGCGGATCCGGTTTACCCGCGGTTTGGTCGGCCGTGCGGCTCGCATCAAACAGGTGGGCGAGTTTGATGCCGTCGAGCTCTCGCTGCAAGACATCATCCAGCCCTCGGCGTGATTTCCCGGTTGCCACGGCGAGTTTTTGGCCCCGAGCCTGCAGGGATTTCAGCATCGGCATCGTGCCCGGGAAAAAACTGATGTCATCCACATGCAGCGCCCATTGGCGACGATAGGCTTCGCCGAGCGCTGGATACTTCTCTTTCGGCACGTCGGGCGCAGCATGCGCCAACGCCTGCATCAACCCTAGGCCGATCACGTAAGCGGCTTGCAGGTCGGTCGGCACCGTGCCTCCCACCTCACGCACAGCACCTTGAATGCAGCGCACGATGATGGCTGTGGAATCAAACAACGTGCCATCCCAGTCGAAGGTGATGCAGTCAAAGCGGCGGGGAACAACAGGATGTGGCATGGAAAGATTATCTCGCATGTCACATGTCCGAAAACGGCCAGACTTCCGTTTGCTGCGGCGTATCATGCCCATATGTCAGCAACGCTTATTGACTCCGACGCCTGCTACCTCGCCCTCAAAAGCCGCGATGCACGTTTTGATGGGCAGTTTTTTACCGGGGTGACGTCGACGGGGATTTACTGCCGGCCTGTGTGCCGCGTGAAAGCGCCCAAGCGGGAGAATTGCCAGTTCTACACGCATGCTGCACAGGCGGAAAGTGCGGGGTTTCGGCCTTGTTTGCGCTGCCGGCCTGAACTGGCACCACTCTTGAGTGAGCCAGTGTGGTCCACCGAAGATGCTTCCAAAATGCTCGCTTCGCAGGCGGTGAAATTGCTGGCAGATGCGGCCATATTGGGATATTCGGGCGCTTCAGGGCCATCGGGGAATGCGGCAGAGGGCAGCTCAGTTGCCAGAATCGCCGGCCAGATGGGCATCAGCGCACGGCATTTGCGCCGAATTGTGGAGGGGTATTTGGGGGTGAGCCCGCTGCAATATTTGCAAACGCGCCGGCTTCTGTCAGCCAAAGCATTGCTTACCGACACGAAACTGCCGATTGCCGATGTGGCGCTGGCCAGTGGCTTTGGTAGCTTGCGCCGCTTCAATGCAGCGTTTTCGCAGCATTACGGCCTGCCGCCCACGCGCTTGCGCAAGCAGTGCGCGGATCTGAGCAACGCTGCAACGCAAAGCCAAGGAAGCATTGAAATTCAGCTCGGGTTTCGCCCGCCTTATGATGCGCAGGCCTTACTGACCTTCTGGCAGCAGCGACAGCTAGATGCTATGGAATTTATAGTATCTAGCCCAAATTCTATAAAGACTAACCCTGTTTTCTCTTTTAAAAATCAGCCCTCCAACCTGCTGCGCAGCTTCTGCATTCAGCACCAAGGCCAGTGGCTAAGCGGCTGGCTGCACGCGGCACCTGATTTGGAAAAAAATCTGCTGCGCGTTCGTATGAGCGATGCGCTTGCTCCCGCTTTACCAGCCATCACAGCGCGACTGCGAGCAGCCTTCGATTTGGATGCCGATCCCGCAGCGATCGATGCGGCGTTGCAGGCTTCTTTTAAAGGAGGCGAAGGCATGCGAGTGCCGGGCAGTTTGGATGGTTTCGAGATCGCGGTCCGTGCGATTCTCGGCCAGCAAGTCACCGTGGCCGCAGGCCGCACCCTCACACAGCGCGTGTTGCAGACTTTTGGTGAGCCCATTCAAACGCCATGGCCTCAGGTCACGCGCTGCTTTCCAAAGCCGCACGCCTTGGCGCAGGCGAAGCCAGAGGGCTTGGGCGCTCTAGGTATCGTGCGCCAACGCCAAGTCGCATTGATCGCCATCTCTCGCGCAGTGGCCAGCGGTGAGCTGAATTTGAATTCGCCGCCGCAGCCGCTCAAAGTAATCGAGCAGCTTCAAGAGCTCCCCGGTATCGGCGCATGGACGGCGCACTACATCGCCATGCGCGCTCTGCGTTGGCCAGATGCTTTTCCTGCGGGCGACATTGCTTTGCACACTGCTCTCGGTCTGCGCAATGAGAAGAGCCCTACCAAACGCGCAACACAAGCCGAAGTGGCCTCACAAGCCTGGCGGCCTTGGCGCAGCTATGCCGTCTTTCGCGTTTGGGCAGGTTTGCATCGTTGATCTAATTACTATGAATTCAATAGCGCTCTACGCAATATCTATAACGTCTAATCAACGAAAAGGCCTTGAAAATGATTGAAAAAAACAGCGTTTCCCATCTGCACAGCTTCCCGTCAACACTGGGCAAGATCTGGCTCGCCGCATCTGACGCAGGCTTGGAGGGCGTGTGGTTTCATGATCAAAAGCATCTGCCCGATTTCTCCGATACCCAGCGCTGGCAGCGTGGCGAGCATCGCTATATGCATGCAGCGATGGATCAGCTCGCGCCTTACTTTGCAGGTCAATCGAAATCATTTCAGTTCGATAAAAAACTCCCCCTCGATCTCAGCCACGGCACAGCCTTCCAGCAAGCCGTGTGGCAAGTCCTGCTCAGCATTCCCTTTGGTGGCTCCACAAGCTACGGCACCATCGCAGCAAAAATCAACAACCCTGCCGCCGTGCGCGCAGTCGGCGCAGCCGTCGGCCGCAACCCCATCAGCATCCTCGTGCCGTGCCACCGCGTGCTTGGACGAGACGGCTCACTCACGGGCTATGCTGGAGGGCTAGATCGCAAAGTGGCTTTGCTTAGGCTGGAGGGTGTTCTAATTTAGGGGGCCGAACATGCTTGAAGCCTCTAAAACAAACACCATGCCCGTCGCCATCGAATTCGTCCTCCTCGCCGCCATCTGG
>JANPAK010000281.1:0-20565 GCA_031429925.1 Variovorax sp. | reverse complement strand
TTACGACGACCAAAAACTGGGCTTCAACAAAGTGGCTCCTTTCTACCACTATCCAGGCTGGTGGGAAGGTGGTCCTCAGTTGGACTCGTTCGTCAACAAGACGGCCTACGACAAGCTGTCGGCTGAAAACAAGGCGATCCTCGAGTGCGCAGCTGCATACGCTCACACCGACATGCAAGCCAAGTACGATGCCAAGAACCCACAGGCTCTGAAAGAGCTTGTTGCGGCTAAAACCAAGGTTGTGCCGTTCCCGAAGGTCGTGATGGATGAAGCCTTTAAGCAGGCGATCCAGTTGTACAGCGAGATCAGCGCCACCAATGCCGATTTCAAGAAGATCTATGATGACTACTCCGCCTTCCGTAAGGATCAGAACCTTTGGTTCCGCTTCACGGAAATGCGTTTCGACCAGTTCATGCAATCGCAGAAACTGTGATTCTTGCCTGCGGGCATGATTCAATCTAACCGCTCCTTCGGGGGCGGTTTTTTTATGCCGTTTTTGGCTTTAAGCGTTGTATTTACTGCGTGAGGTGCTATTGAATTTGTAGTGATTTGCTAACTTTTCTTCGGTTGCGTCGGCTCTGCCTGACCGGGGATACGCCGCGCTCATGGTCCCTGCTCGCGAAAATGGCGGCACCTGCCGCTCAGAGGACGAGTGTGAAACGCTTACAGCGTTTCCCAACGCTGTGCTGCGAAAATCGCGCGGCGTATCCCCGGTCAGGCAGAGCCTGTTAGAACGCGGAATATTTTCGAGCGTCGATAGTTATGCCTGACTCAAATTGCTGGCGGGGACAAGGTGGTGCGCAACGGTCGAAGCTAAAAATCAAGTCGAACACTAACCAACCAAAGCAGTCGCGCACTAACCCCGGCCTGTGGGGGCCGTATTCGGGCGGGCGGTTTTAGCAGCACAGGGCTCGAAAACGCGAAGCGTTTTCATTCGTCAATCAAGCGACAAGTGTCGCGACACTCCCGAGCAGGGACCATGAGCCCGCCCCAATACGACTCCCACAGGCCCTAGGGCGCCAACCCTCAAGCCTTGGAGCGCAAACCCACAGGCCGTGGAGCGAACACTCAAAGGCCGTAGCACGCCAACCCAAAGACGCAGACAAAAAAAGGAGCCCGAAGGCTCCTTGATTGCAAGCATCCGAAGATCGCTACTTCTTCTTCTGATCTTTCTCATTGGCATCCATGATCGCCTTCATCGGATCGTCTTCCTTTTCTTTGGAAGCATCACCGGGCTTGGCCTCTTCGCCAGGCTTAGCTTCTTCAGCAGGCTTTTCCTCTTCGGCTTTAGGCATTTGCAGTTGCTCCATGACTTGAGCTGGGGTGAGCTTATCTACTTTCTCAATACCACCCGTCACCAGCGTAGGGAAGATCATCACCGCAGCCACCATGATCAGCTGCAAGATGATGAAGGCAATCGAGCCTTTGTAGATCTCGGCTGTGGTCACTGCTGGAATCAGCTCTTTGGTGACGCGGTCGCGGTAATCAAACTTCGCGGCCACGCTGCGCAAATAGAAGAGCGCAAAGCCAAAGGGTGGCGTGAGGAAGGAGGTTTGCAGGTTCATCGCGATGATCACGCCAAACCAGATCATCACTTCATCCGGAGACATCCAAGGCACGATGCCGGGCAGGATTTTCTCGGCCACGGGCGCGAGCAGCGGGATCACGATGAAGGCGATTTCAAAGAAGTCAATGAAGCAGCCTAGGATGAACACCAAAATATTCACCACCACCAGGAAGCCCCAAGCGCCGCCGGGCATGCCGACAAACAAATGCTCCACCCAAATGTGGCCATCGGCTGCATTGAAGGTGAAGCTGAAGACCGTAGAGCCGATCAAGATGAACAGCACGAAGCTGGCCAATTTGGCTGTGTTTTCCAAGGCTTGCTTTAGCAGGTCGAAGTTCAAACGCTTCTTGCCCATCGCCAGAATCAAGGCGCCCAATGCGCCCATGGCGCCGCCTTCGGTGGGTGTGGCCACGCCGAGGAAAATCGTGCCGAGCACCAAGAAGATCAAGATCAGTGGCGGCATGAGTACATAGGTCACGCGCTCAGCCAACTTTGACAGCAAGCCCATTTTGGTGCCGCTGTTCAAAAGTGCCAGTGCTAAGCCCAGCAAAGAGGCCAGCGTGAGCGACAAGATGACGATCTCATCGCCTGGAGCAGGCAACGGACGCTTGAGCAGCGGTGTGAGAACTGCGTTATGCACTTGAGCCCAAGCAAAGCCAGCAGCAGCGCACAGCGCGACAAGGAAGAGCAGCGATTTATGGCCAGAAGCGCCATTGGCTTCTTTGTAAATGCGTGCTTCCGGTGGCAGTGGGGGCACCATGGCAGGCTTGAAAATCGCAACTCCGACGATGAAGGTGATGTACAAAGCCACCAGCAACAATCCGGGGATCAACGCGCCTGAATACATATCGCCGACCGAGCGGCCCAGTTGGTCTGCCAACACGATCAACACGAGCGATGGCGGGATGGCTTGCGCGAGCGTGCCAGAGGCCGTGATGGTGCCGGTGGCGATCACGCGGCTGTAGCCGTAGCGCAACATGATAGGCAAGGAAATCAAGCCCATGGAGATCACGGCAGCAGCCACCACGCCAGTGGTGGCAGCCAGCAACGCGCCCACCAAGATCACGGCAATTGCCAAGCCACCGCGCAAGGGGCCAAACACTTGGCCCACGGTCTCGAGCAAATCCTCGGCCATGCCGGAGCGTTCCAAAATAATCCCCATGAAGGTGAAGAACGGGATGGCCAGCAAGGTATCGTTTTGCATGATGCCAAAGATGCGCGACGGCAGGGCCTGAAAAAGTGTGGCGGGGAATAAACCCGCTTCCATACCGATAAAGCCAAAGGCTAAGCCTACGGCTGCCAAGCCGAAAGCCACGGGAAAACCCGTTAGCAAGACAATGAACAGACCCGCAAACATCAAAGGCACAAAATTTTGTGCGAGGAAAGTAGCTTCTTGCATGATCAGGCTCCTACCTTTGCGGTTGAAGGGATGACTTTTTCAACAGCCAAGCGCTCGGCCAGCTCGGCTTCGAGCCGCTCGGCCGCAATTTGATCGTCAGACTTACCCGCATCGCCGCCAATGGGATCGGCAATCACGCCGCGCAGGAAAGCGATGCGCTTGATCAGCTCCGAGAAGGCTTGCAACATCAAGAGGCCAAAGCCGACAGGCACCAGCATATACACAGGCCAGCGAATCAAGCCCCCGGCGTTTTGGCTCATTTCACCATTGTTGAAGGCCCCAATGAAAGGAGGCCAGCTCAAAGTGATCAAGAGCACGCACAGCGGTAACAACACCAACAAGATGCCGCCCACATCGATCCAATTGCGTGTGCGATCCGAAAGCTTGGAGGAGATGAAGTCGATACGCACATGCGAATTCTTCAAGAAACCATAGCCCGCGCCCAGCATGAACACCGCAGCAAACAAATACCACTGGATTTCCAGGAGGCCGTTAGAGCTGATATCGAAGGCTTTGCGCACGATGGCGTTGCCTGCGCTAATGAGCGTGGTCGCCAAAATCAGCCACATACTGAGCCTGCCGATCAGCGTCGTGAACCGATCTATCAAGCTCGAAAGGGACAATAGTCCAGTCATATGCGTATCTCCTGCATGGTTTGAAATCGTTGCCGCAGCCCAATTCAACATGGCTCTGCGTGTGTACCGGTATTGTCACCCTTGCAGGTGGCGCACCTCTGGCAAAAGCCTGACGTATTTTTTGCGGGTATTCCCTAGGCAGTTGCCAATTCCGGCGCGAACCCGATGGGCCTTGAGTTTTCTGCGCCGCCATGATCGCGAGCTTCCCACTGAGTTGGTCAAGGATAATGAGTTGCAGTAAAGCTTTCGCTTTTGACCTGGCTGGCTAACTAAATGTGCCCTATCAAGTGACATCTACTCAAGTTTCCATCGATTCACCGGAGATTCGTCGCGCAGGTGCGGATGTCTTGTCGTTGGCGCTCATTGACGCGCGAAACCACACGCTGCACTTGATGGCCGAGTTTGAGCGTTTGGTACCCAATTTGCGTTTTGCGGCCGATTTGTCGGTGGCGCGCATGGCCGAAGTGCTCCCGCCCTTGTGGCTACTGGGTCATGCTGGCTGGTTTCAAGAATATTGGGTGGGGCGCAACACACAGCGCCACCTGGGCCAGCATTGCCCGCAGCAACCGACTTTGCTCGCCTCGATCGAACCACGTGCCGATGCCTGTTTCGATCCGCGTCTTTCAAGTCGCGCCGATCGTTGGACGCACTCCTATCCCGATCTGATTTCCATCAAAACGTACTTGCTTGAGACCTTGGAAAGTAGTCTTGATCTGCTCGAAAAAGCTCCGCCGACCGACGACGGCCTGTACTTCTTCCGCTTGGCCCTGGCCCGAGAAGATCAAATCAGCGAACAGTTTATCGTGATGGCGCAGACGCTCGGGCTCAAACTACCGGTTCCACCGATGAGCGCGCTTGCCGCGCGCCAGCCGTTGCTCGTGCCCGCCATGCGCTGGCAGTTGGGGGCTGCAGCTTCTGGCTTTGCCTTCGATAACGAATGGCCGCAGCACCAAGTGAGCGTGCCTGAATTTGAAATCGATGCGCAGCCAGTGAGTTGGGCACAGTTTGTGGAGTTTGTGGATGACGGCGGCTACGACGACATGAGTCACTGGAGTGAGAGCGGTCAAAGCTGGTTGAAAGAGGCTTCCTTGGGCCAAGGCAAAGAATACGGCCGACGCGCTCCTCGTTATGTGGAACAGATCGGTGTGGCCAGCGGCGCAGTGATGCAAATGCGCTTTGGTCGTATGCAACGCCTAGCAGGCAGCGCGAGTGCCGTGCATCTGACTTGGCATGAAGCGCAAGCCTACGCCCGCTGGGCAGGCCGGCGCTTAGCCACCGAAGTGGAGTGGGAAATCGCCGCCAGTCGCTTGAGGGGCCAAGGCTTTCGCTGGGGTGATGTCTGGGAATGGACGAGCAACACCTTTCGGCCCTATCCCGGATTCGCGCTATCGCCTTGGCATCAAGGCAGCTCCCTATATTTTGACCATTGCAAAACCTTGCGCGGCGCTAGCTGGGCTACGCGGGAGCGCATGAAAGTGGAGAGCTTTCGCGGCTTTGCGCGGCCTGAGCGCGATGCTGGGTTTTATGGATTCCGGACATGCGCTTTGTAGTGCTGCACGCATGCCGGGCAATCAATATGCATCCAGCACCGCGCCTGTGGACGCGCTAGAAGCATTGAATGCAAACTTCGCCTGCACACCGCGGGTATAGCGTGGAGCGGGCTTTTTCCATGCGGCACGGCGATGAGCAATTTCGGCTTCTGGCACGTTGAGCTGCAAGACAAGTTGCTTGGAGTCGATCGTCACGCTGTCGCCGTCTTGCACCAAGGCAATCGTACCGCCTTCCGCTGCCTCTGGCGCGCAGTGGCCGACCACCATGCCCCAGGTGCCGCCGGAAAAGCGCCCATCGGTGATCAGGCCGTCCGTTTCGCCCAGACCAGCGCCGATCAGCGCGCCAGTGGGGGCGAGCATTTCTGGCATGCCGGGGCCGCCTTTGGGGCCGAGGTAGCGCAGGATCATGACGTCGCCATGCGTGATCTTGCCGGCGAGTATGGCTTTGAGTGCGGATTGCTCGTCATCAAAACATTTGGCAGGGCCGGTCATCACGGGATTTTTCAAACCAGTGATCTTTGCGACCGCGCCTTCAGGACTCAAATTGCCTTTGAGAATGGCCAGATGGCCCTCTTTGTAAAGCGCCTTGTCAATCGGACGAATGCAATCTTGATCAGCACGCGGTTGATCCGGCACGTCTTTCAGCACTTCGGCAATTGTCTGACCGGTGATGGTGAGGCAGTCGCCATGCAGCATGCCGGCATTGAGCAAAACCTTCATTACTTGCGGGATGCCGCCAGCTTTGTGCAGATCTACGGCGAGGTATTTTCCGGAAGGCTTGAGATCGCAAATGACGGGCACCTTTTTACGAATGCGCTCGAAATCATCAATCGTCCACTCCACGTCCGCAGCATGCGCGATAGCCAAGAAGTGAAGCACGGCATTCGTGGATCCGCCGGTGGCCATGATCACAGCCACAGCATTTTCAATCGCCTTCTTCGTCACGATATCGCGCGGCTTGATGTCTTTCTTGATCGCTTCGATCAGCACTTTTGCAGATTCTTTGGCGGAGTTTTGCTTCTCGTCATGCGGGTTAGCCATCGTGGACGAGTAGGGCAGGGAGATACCAAGCGCCTCAAAACTTGATGACATCGTGTTGGCGGTATACATGCCGCCGCAGGAACCAGTGCCGGGGATGGCACGCATCTCGATTTCGCGCAAATCTTCATCGCTCATATTGCCGGCGGCATTCTGGCCGACGGCTTCAAACACGCTCACAATATTGAGGTCTTGACCTTTGTAGCGCCCAGGAAGAATGGTGCCGCCATAGACATAGATCGCAGGCACATTGGCGCGCAGCATGCCCATCAGGCCGCCGGGCATGTTCTTGTCGCAACCACCGACGACGACAACGCCGTCCATCCACTGGCCTTGTACGCAGGTTTCGATGCAATCTGAAATCACCTCGCGGGAGACGAGCGAATACTTCATGCCTTCCGTGCCCATGGCCATGCCGTCCGAAATTGTGGGTGTGCCAAACACTTGCGCGTTGCCACCTGCTTCGATGATGCCTTCAATGGCCGCATCGGCCAGCTTCTGCAAGCCGCTGTTGCAAGGCGTGATCGTGCTGTGGCCGTTGGCCACACCGACCATTGGCTTGCCGAAATCAGATTCTTTGTAGCCCATGCCGTAATACATGGAGCGATTGGGTGCGCGGGATTTGCCCTCGGTAATGTTGGCAGAGCGCAGGGGCTGGATGGGGATGGTTTTGCTGTTCATATCAGGATTTTAAGGGGCGAAAGGTCTAAGCTTAACGGCCAGCGGCTTGACATCCAATCCGTTGACAAGTGTCGAGCAGCGAGTGGAGCTACAGAAACCGAGGTTTGCGCTTTTCAAGAAACGCAGCGATGCCTTCACCGCCGTTGGCGTGATGGAGATTGCGAACAAAGAAATCGCGCTCGGCGCTTAAGTGCGTACTCAGATTGCGTTCAGGCGCCTCGCTCACCAACTCCTTGATACTCGCCATCACGTTCGGCGCGCGAGCCACGAGTTTGTCCGCCAGTAGCAAGGCCGCATTGAGAGCTTGCCCTTTTTCCGTGAGCTGATTCACGACACCTAAGTTGTGCAGACGCTCGGCGCTGATACGGTCGCCGGTCAAAAGCAGTTCGGTTGCCAGCTGGCGGGGCAATTGGCGAGCGAGCTGCCAACTGCCGCCGCCGTCTGGGGAAAGACCGACAGTACTGTAGGCCATGACGAAAACGGCTTCACGGCTGGCAACGATGAGGTCGCAGGCGAGGGCAAGCGAAAAACCCGCGCCGGCGGCTGCGCCTTCAATGGCGGCGAGCACGGGTTTACGACAGGCGCGAATGGCTTCAATCCAAGCATGTAAGGCGTCGATGCTGTCGGCTTGCACTTGCGGCGGCTGCAGGCGATTGTTCTGAAGACGCAGCAAGTTTCCCCCAGCACAGAAACCGTCACCTTCTCCGGTGATGATCACGGCTCGCACGTCGTTGCTGCTGTCCGCATGATGGATCGCCTCGATACCTGCGGCATAAATGGCGGGGCTGAGCGCGTTGCGCACGCTTGGATTGGAAATCGTTAGCAGCTTGATCTGGTTTGTCTCGCCTTGTGTGGAGGCGCGCAACTCACCGCTTGGGAAAGGATCGTTCATGCCCTAAGCCTCAGTATGCAAGAGACTCAGACCGAGTGCGCCACGCCGGCGCAGCCAGGGGCTGGCGCGATAGCGAGGGTCGCCGTAGACCGTTTGCATATTGACCAGCACTTCAAGGACACTTGCGCCACCCACAGCGTTACCCATCGCCAGCGGACCCGTTGGGTAGCCGAGACCGAGCTGCACTGCAGTATCGAGATCTTGCGGCGAGCAGATTTGCTGCTGGCACATGTCAGAGGCGATGTTAACAATCGCTGCCACCACGCGCTGCGTGACAAAGCCCGCACTGTCACGGATCGTGCTCACGGGTTTGCCGTCGTTGGCGAATATGGCTGCAGCGGCGGCTAGCATGTCGGGGCGCACAGCGGGGTTGCCCATGATCACGCGTCGCTTGACGATCGCATCGTCGATCAGCATGTCAACGCCGACAGTGCGTGCCGGGTCGTAGCGTTCAAAAACCGCAACGGTGGTCACATCCCAGCCCAGTGGCGCCACAATAGTGAGCGCATGCAGTGATGGGCTTTGTCCAGTCTCGATTTTTGCCCCAAGTTTGCGCAGCAGTTCAAGTAACTGCACCCGTCGCGCCGCGTTGGGCGAGACCCATACTGGAGGGCCTTGCGGAACGTCATTTGCTACTGATTTAATAGCATATTGCGCAGAATCTATAACGGAGGATGCGGCTTTTTCTTCTGAATAATCATAGAAGCCGGCTTTGGTCTTGCGCCCCAACACGCCGCCTGCCAGACGTTGTGCTGTGATGACGCTGGGGCGATAGCGCGGTTCATCGTAATACTGTCGATACACCGACTCCATCACAGGGTGCGATACATCGAGCCCGGTGAGATCCATCAGTTCAAAAGGGCCAAGCTTGAAGCCTACTTGATCTTTCAAAATCGCATCGATCGTGGCGAAATCCGCAACACCTTCACCAACGATACGTAACGCCTCTGTGCCATAACCACGCCCCGCGTGATTGACAATGAAGCCAGGCGTGTCAGAGGCTATCACCGGTGTATGACCCATTTGGCGAGATAGCTCCATGAGCCGTTGCGACACGAGCGAACCGGTCTTTAGGCCAGGAATCACCTCAACGACCTTCATCAGAGGCACAGGATTGAAAAAATGGTATCCCGTAAAGCGTTCAGGTTGTTTGAGCGCCGCTCCAATGGCCGTGACGGACAGAGAAGAGGTATTGGTGGCCAGCACACAAGTTCCGTTGACGATGCTCTCAAGCTGCTTGAACAAGGCTTGCTTGACCTCAAGTTTTTCTACCACCGCTTCGATGACAAGATCGCAGACTTTGAAGTCGTCGAGGCTGCTGCAAGGTTGGATCCGGGCGAGGTATTGCGCTACCTCGTCCGCATTCAGGCGCCCTTTTTCTTGGAGTTTGCCCCACGTCATGGCTAGGGCGTCGCGTGATTTGGTCGCAGCATCCGTTGCTGTGTCGAACAGCAAAATCTGAGCGCCGGCCTGAGCCGCAATTTGGGCGATACCGCGGCCCATTGCACCGGCGCCAACAATACCAATATGTGGAAATACGCAGTTCATGTGACGATTATTACAGGTCGCTGTGTCAAAATGTGAGCTTAATGAAGATGCATCGTTGGTCCGTTGTCGTGGGGGTTGCTTTGGTAGCGTTCGCTGCCACGGCTGCTGCGTTGTCTTTGGGTAGATTGCGTGGTACTCCGTTGCTCGGCCGAGGGTTGGATGTCAGTGTCCAGACGATTTTGGAGGCCCAAGAGGCGCTACCAGAGGTCAATTGCCTTTCTGCTGACATTTTTTATGGCGAAACCCGAGTCTCACCTAGCCTGATCAGCGTGGTCCCTGAGCGGGCAGCTTCAGGCGAAGCTCGTATTCGTATTCGGGCATCGTCCATCGTGGATGAGCCTGTGGTCACACTTTACTTACGCTCAAGTTGTGGGTCGTCGGTTTCTAGGCGCTACGTGCTTCTGTCGGATACCGTCAGTGAGGTAGAACAGCCAATTGTCATCATTGCGCCGTCAAGCATCCCCCGTGTTGTGCCGCCCATGCCTGCTGCAACGTCGGCGTCGCCATCGATGGTGCCGCAAAGCAGGCGTGACGCGGCATCGGCTGAGGCTGCGGTGATCGCTAACGAGCAGAAAGCACAACGGGCTGCTCAGCGTGCCGCACAGCGGCAGGCTAGGCGCGAAGCTCGTGAAAGCCAAGCGCCATCGTCTGAAGCGACTGTTCGTCTGCCACTCAATGCGCCCGTTGAGCTGCGAGGCCCGGTCGTACGAAAGACTGAAAAAGCCCCGTCCAGTAAACCTCGGCTCAAGCTCGATCTGTTAGACCTGACTAGTCAAGATCTCAATTTGAGGGGCTCTGCGGAATTGAGCAGCCAGCCGTCGACGGACGCGGCAGTTCGCGGTCAGGCACAGGCGCTTTGGCGTGCCCTCAACGCATCTCCAGAGGATGCGCAGCGAGATGTCCAGCGTTTGGAAAAACTTGAAGCTCAAATGCAGACTGCTTTGGAGCAAAGCAAGCGCCAAAGCCAAGACATTGCTTCACTGTCTACTGACCTCCAAGCTGCGCAGCGCGCTCGCTATCTCAATCCCTTTACGATTCTTCTAGGATTGCTGTCGATCGTAGCGATCGGCTTGAGCGTCTGGTTGTGGCGTCGTAATTCTAGTCCGGACCATCCTTGGTGGAGCAACGCCTTGGTTCGCGACAAAATAGACGACGAAGATGAGCGCCATTGGCGCCATTTGAGCGATGAGGCAAATCAGGATGTTGATTTTGGGTTGTCCTCTGAAAAGGAAAGACCTGAAGTTGCCGGTGGCGGGCGATCCTTTGACGATGGCTCGGGGTCTGGCGAGAAGGCGCTCAAGTTTACGCAGCGAGCGACCGGTCCGGTGAAGTTTGAGCCAGTCACTAAAGTAGGCACGCTGTCCACCGGCAAGATCAAGCCCATTGGCAGTTCTGCCGGCATGGGCAAGCGTGGAGATATGGGACCGGTGGATACAACACCGCCGCCCTCGTTGTTGTCCAAGCCTGCTGGCAAGGGTGCTCCTAAGCTGAGCCCAGCATCGCGGAATTTTGGGCATAGTGATTTCGCGCACAGCAATTTTGCAAGCTCGCGGCTGGTGGCCACCGAGGAGCTGTTTGATGTTCAAGAGCAGGCAGATTTTTTTATGTCGCTCGATCAACCTGATCAAGCGATTGAAGTGCTCAAGAACCACATCACAGACAACGTCGAAACCAGCGCCTTAGCCTATATGGACTTGTTCGATATTTATAGCCGAACAGGGCGCGAGGCAGCTTATCAGTCGCTGCGCGAGGAGTTCAACCGCGTCTTCAATGCCCAGGTACCGGAGTTTGCGAGCTACTCTAATCAGTCGATGGGGCTCGAAGAGTATCCAGAGATTCTGGAGGCGATTCAGAAGGCCTGGCCGCATCCGCAAGAGGCCTTGGAGGCAATCGAGGAATCGATTTTTCGTCAACCAGATTTGCTGCAGCAACCGTTCGATATGCTGGCCTATCGAGAGTTGATGCTTCTTTATGCGATGACCAAAGACTTGGTCAAGACTCACTCGATGGACTCGATGTTACCCACGATCTCTGCAATCAAAGGAGCAATTGCCGGGTACTCGGGGCTGCCGGACAACGGTCTTGGCATAGATCTAGACTTGCTCGCGAAGCCACAGGACGCTTCGAGTGCAGACCCCATGATTGCATTTCCCGGGGTTGCCACTGACGGTAAAGAAGAACTATCGCCTCTTCCAGATGGGCTAGATTTCGATTTGACTGAGCTAGACGGCCTTGGCTCTTTTAAACTGCCCGGCGAGAACAAAAAGACTTAGTTTATGGCGCTTGGCGTGCAATGCGCTGCGCCCATGCGCTGACGCCGGCGGCCAGCAGCAGCCCAGCTAAACCAGCCCAGTGCAGATGTAACAGCAGGCCAGCACTGACCATCACGCCACCCATTGCCGAACCGATCCCTTGCCCGAGGTAAAGCGCCGAGGTGTTTAGCGCGACACTCACGCTGGCCATAGCTGGCGCTAAAGCTACTAAACGTGCCTGCTGCGCAGAGTTGCATGCGAAGCATCCTAGCCCCCAGGGGATGGCGACTAAGGCTAGCGATAAGATGCCCGTGCCAAGTGGCCAGAGCAGCAGCGATAGTGCAATCAGCAGCAGGGCGAACATGACGGCTTGGGCTGGGCCTACCCGATCGATCATCCGCGACACGGCGAAACTACCAATCACTCCAAAAAAACCAAACACCGCAAACAGCACGGCCACGTCGGAGGCCGTTCCCTGCAGAATCTGCACAACGTAGGGTGAAAAATAGGCAAACTGTACGAACTGTCCGCTAGCCGACAGCGCAGTCACCAGCACCGTGATGATCATTAGTTTTGAGCCCAGCGTTTGCCGCCACACGGCCGCGCTGAGCACAGGGGGTTTGACCTCCCTTGGGACCACACGCCATACCAAGAATGTGCACATCAGCGCAAGCACCGCCACCAGCCAAAAAGCAACTCGCCAGCCGTAGTGGCCGCCGACCAAAGCTGACAATGGTGCGCCAACAACAGACGCAACTGACCACCCAAGAAACACCGTGGTGATGGCTCGCGCCCGACGCTCAGGCGCCACCAACATCCCAGCTACCGCTGCGGCCTGGGGCGTGAAGATTGCGGCAGAAATCATGGCCAACACGCGCAGCACGAGCAAACTTGTGTAGCCCGGGGCGAGGGCGCAGGCAGCATGCATGATGGCATACCAAAGCATGGACGCGGCCAGCAGTTGGCGGCGATCCAGTCGGGCAATCGCTGCAGCAAATAGCGGTGCTCCTATGCAGACCATGATCGCACCAGCAGTGAAGAGCTGCCCTGCGGAAGCAATGCTGATCTGCAGCGATGTGGCAATGTCAGTGAGGGTGCCAGGCACAAGCATCACGCCGGTGCCGATCACGAAGTTACCGATCAAGAGTGCCCATAGCAAGGTAGCTTCAGAACGACTAGATGATTTCAGGGCACGGTCTTCAGCGGTCATGTGGCGATGATAGGGCAAGCCAAATGCACGCACGGACAAACAGCACTGCCTTGGCCCAACCTTCATCTTTGCATTCAGGCACAATCGGCCGCATGCTGATTCACCCACAGATTGACCCCATCGCCATCAAGCTCGGGCCCTTGGCCATTCATTGGTATGGCTTGACATACTTGGCTGCGTTTGCGTTATTTTGGTATTTGGGCACACGCCGTATCGCCCACCAGCCGTACGCTCGACTGAAGTGGACTACGCGCGACGTGGAAGACATCCTCTTCTTAGGTGTAATGGGCGTCGTCATTGGTGGCCGCATTGGCTACTGTCTGTTCTACAAGCCTGCCTACTACCTCAGCCATCCGTTGGAAATTTTCTATGTGTGGCAGGGCGGCATGAGCTTTCATGGGGGGCTACTGGGCGTGGTGGTGGCGGAGATGTGGTTTGCCAAGACCCGGGGTCGCAGCCTGCTCGAAGTGGCTGACTTTGTGGCGCCCTGCGTGCCCACCGGGCTGATGATGGGACGCATTGGCAACTTCATTAACGGAGAGCTTTGGGGCCGGGTGGCCGATCCAAGCTTGCCTTGGGCTATGGTGTTTCGTGGCGCGGGCGATGCGCCGCGGCATCCATCCCAGCTTTATCAAATCGCTCTAGAAGGCGCATTGCTGTTCATTTTGCTGTGGCTGTATGCGCGTAAAGAGCGCGAGAGCGGGCAGGTGGCTGCGGCTTTCCTTTTTGGCTATGGCGTGTTTCGCTTCATCGCTGAATTCTTCCGGGAGCCGGATGCTCACCTGGGCTTGCTCAGCTTGGGCATGAGCATGGGGCAGTGGCTTTGCGTACCAATGATTTTGGGTGGCGCCGCAATGTGGGTATGGGCGCAACAGCGCAAAGCCTAAGCCGCCCGCGATGAACCCAGCTGCCGCGCATGAAGCGGCAGCTCTAGTGATAAACCCTGATTTCCCGTGAAATTGAACCAGTCGACTTGCGGATTTTCTTATGATTAGGCATAATTACGTGTAATTATTGTTGCATTTGCTTGTTTTTCAACTCTTCTATGGCTGCAAGTCCCGTTGCTCTACGCTCCGTCTCTGAATCGCTTCACAGCGAGGTGGCGGCGCAATTGCGGCGGCGCATTTTCAGCGGTGAGCTGGCGCCGGGTGCCTTTGTGGATGAAGTCGCGGTATGCGACCAGATGCAGATCTCACGCACGCCGCTGCGCGAGGCATTGAAGGTATTGGCTGCCGAGGGATTGATTCGGCAAGAGCCTCGCAGGGGCAGCTTCGTGAACGAGGTGACCGAGCAGGACCTGGACGAAATCTTCCCTGTGATTGCCCTGCTGGAAGGGCGCTGTGCGCATGAGGCCGCGCTCAAGAGCACCGATGGTGATTTGGCGGCCTTAGCCACCTTGCATGAGCGTTTGCAAAAAGCCGCGAAGGCGCAGCGCATCAACGATTACTACGATGCCAATTTTGCGATCCATGAGGCGATCATCTTGCTCGCCAACAACAAATGGCTGGCGCAAGTGATTGGCGATCTGCGCAAGATATTGAAGCTGGCGCGTTTGCAGCAACTGCATGCGCCCGGGCGCTTGCAACAAAGCCTGTCCGAGCATATGGCCGTGTTTGCGGCTCTGCAGGCGCGTGATGCCCAAGGCGCGGAAGCCGCGATGCGCACCCACTTGACGCGCCAGCGCGAAGCACTGCGGGAACTGGCGCGCAATCAACGCAGGCTGGTGGTCTGAGATGAATGCTGACCCCGTGATTCTCAGCGCTTCTCGCAGCACGCAAGCAGGCACCTGGCTGCGCCGACATGCAGCCAAGCTAGGTTGGCAGAAAAACGGTGAGAACACCAAAATCATGTCGAATTCAGCGGAAAAACAGCCTCTGGCCAGCACCGATATTGCGCAAAGGGCTATATATATCATAGCAACCACCGATCATGCCATGCGCTCTACCAACGAGCGTCTGAAAGCCTCGCTGAAGCAAAAGCACGAGGCGCTCTCGCCGCGCGTGCTGCGGCGCACTTTGCAGGAGCTCAAAGCGGTAGCAGATATGCAGGTGAGCGAGGTCGAAGGAGGGCGACGCGCGCAAGGCGTCGCTGGGTGGTATGCCAAGGCCAGCTTGCACGAGCAGCGCGACATGTGGTTGCTGATGAGTGAGCAATTTGCGCCCGATGCCGCGCAATTGCGCCAAGCAAGGGAGCAGTATGAATCAGCTTTGACCTCGGGCGATCTAGGCGCAGCCGAGGTGGCGATGCACAAATCACTGGCCTCGCCGCGCAAGCGCTTGCTGCAACGCTTTGCCGCCTTTCCTGAGGGCATGCGCTTTCTGATCGAGATGCGAACCCAGTGGTTGCCCGAGCTGAAGAAAGACCGCCGACTGTTCGCACTCGACGCGGAGATGGAAGCGCTGCTCTCCACTTGGTTTGACGTAGCTTTCTTGGAACTGCGTCGCATCAGCTGGGATAGCCCGGCCTCGTTGCTGGAGAAGCTGATTCGGTATGAGGCGGTACACGACATCAAAAGCTGGATGGATTTGAAAAACCGGCTCGACGCGGATCGACGCTGCTATGGCTTCTTTCATGCTAAATTGCCCGATGAGCCCTTAATTTTTGTGGAAGTGGCGCTGGGCGACGAGATGGCCGCTGGCATCACGCCGCTTTTGGATGAACAAGCCAGTGTGCATGATTTAAAGGCTGCAACAACGGCAATTTTCTATTCGATCAGCAACACGCAAGCTGGACTGCGTGGCGTGGGCTTTGGTGATTCGCTGATCAAACGCGTGGTGGAAACTTTGAAGGTGGAGTTACCCAAGCTCAAAATGTTTGCCACGCTTTCACCCATCCCAGGCTTTCGCGCCTGGCTGGCCAAAACGGATGCGCAGCTGCTTACCCAAGCTGATAGCAATGCCGCGGCAGCCGAAGAAGCTTTGCTGCGCCGCGCTGCGCAATACCTCGTTCAAGAGCTCAAAGACGGCCAGCCGATTGACACGGTGGCCAAGTTCCATTTGGGCAATGGCGCACGGGTGGAGCGCATCAACTGGGCGGCTGACCCCAGCGCCAAGGGCATTAAACAGTCCTACGGATTGATGGTGAATTATTTGTATGACTTGCGCCAAATCGACAAACACCGACAATCCTTAGCTGCGGGCAAAATAGCCTGCAGCGCTGATATCAAGAAGTTGCTGAGTTAACTTAAAAACTGGAGACAAACCATGAATGGATCGATGAATCGCCGCGCAGCCTTGGCTGCAACGACTACCGGGCTTGCAACATTTTCTGTCGCATCGCGTGCCCAAACCGCGCAGGCATGGCCGGCAAAGCCCGTGAATTTGATTGTGCCTTTCCCAGCAGGCGGCGGTACCGATGCGTTTGCTCGCCCCTTGTCTGCCGCATTTGCGAAGAACACGGGGCGCACCATGATCATTGACAACAAAGGAGGTGCCGGTGGCACGCTCGGCGCTGGCCTTGCAGCCAAAGCACCTGCTGATGGCTACAACCTTTTCATGGGCGCGGTGCATCATTCGATTGCGCCCAGCATGTATGCCAAACTCGATTACGACATCGAGAAAGATTTTGTGCCACTGATCTTGGTGGCCAACGTGCCGCAGGTGGTGGTGATTAATCCACGCAAAGTACCAGTGGCGGATTTCAAAGAATTCTTGGCATTCTTGAGGAAAAATCCCGGCAAGCTTAACTACGGATCCGCTGGCGGTGGAACCTCCCATCATTTGGCAGGTGAGCTGTTCAAGCAGCAGACCAAAACTTTTATCACGCATATTCCTTATCGCGGCGCAGGCCCCTCGCTACAAGGTTTGATTGCGGGTGACGTGGAGATGATGTTCGATGGCCTAGGATCTAGCGCTGCTCACATTACGGGCGGGCGCATCAAGGCGCTCATGGTCTCCGGCAAGCAGCGAAATGCCGCTTTCCCCGACGTGCCTTGTGCAGCAGAGCTGGGTTTGCCCGATTACACGGTGACGACTTGGTACGGCGTTTGGGCGCCACGTGGCACGCCAGCCGATGTGCAAGCACGCGCGATCGAAGAAATCCGTAAGGCCTACAACACCGACGAAGCCAAGGCCGCTTGGGCGCGTCAAGGTGCGGAGTTCACCGGCTTGACCGGCGCACAGTTCGGCAGCTTTGTGAGCGCCGAGATCAAGCGCTGGGAGCAGGTGGTCAAGGTGTCGGGTGCAAAACTCGATTAAGACATGTTGCGCGTTGAGCAAACGGGACACATTGCCACTCTCGTGATCAGTCACGCCGCGAGGCGCAACGCAATGACGCGAGCGATGTGGCAGGCGATTCCTGCGATGCTCGATGCCTTGCCCTTTGATACGCGCTGCCTCATCATGCGCGGCGAGGGTGATCATTTCTGTGCGGGCGGCGATATCTCTGAGTACCCAAGCTTTCGTTTTGAGCAGGAGAGCCTGCGCGCCTTTCATGAAGAGGATGTGGCGCCTGCGCTCGAGGCTTTGCTCGCGTTGGATGTGCCGATTGTGGCCATGATCGCCGGTTATTGCATGGGCGGCGGGCTGGAGCTGGCGGCTTGTGCAGACATCCGAATTGCAGGGCAGGGCGCAACATTCGGTGCACCCATTGCCAAGCTGGGTATGCCGATGGCGCAACGTGAATTAGCCATCGTGCTGCGCGCAGCCGGCGAAGCCACGGTGCGCGAAATGCTGCTCGAAGCCAAGGTACTCACAGCGCAAGAGATGAAAGCGCGCGGCTTCCTTCAGCGCGTCATGCCAGATGCTGATTTGCAGAAAGAGGCGCTGGAAGCGACGCAGCGCATCGCCGCGCTCTCGCCGCAAGCTTCTAGGCTCAATAAACAATATTTAAGAGGATTTTTAGATGAAAATAGCTCGCATGCGTTTATGGAATCTGCGCAAGCTGCTATAAGATCAATAGTGACTGATCCTTACTCATACGCCGCCAGCGCAGAGCATGTGGAAGGTATCTCCGCTTTTCTAGAGAAACGCACCGCCAAATTTTGAATATGAAAAACGCCAATATTTTTGCCAATCTGCGCGAGCAATTTTCTCCTGATCTGGATTCAACAGCCGTAGAAACAGACAACGGCTTGCACTACTCTTGGCGTGATATCGAGCGCGGCAGCGCGATGATGGCCAGTTTGCTGCAAACCTTGCAGATTCCGCAAGGCAGCCGCGTGGCGGTGCAGGTCGAAAAATCAGTGGAAGCAATGATGCTTTATCTGGCCACGCTGCGCGCGGGCTTGGTATTTTTACCACTCAATACTGCTTATCAAAGCGCAGAGATCGAATACTTCATCACCAATGCGCAGCCTGCGGTAGTGGTGTGTTCGTCTAAAAACTTTGGCTGGGTCTCAAAAATCGCGTTCACTTGCGGCGCGCAAAGTGTATTCACCTTAGATGATGATCGCAGTGGCAGCCTCCTTGATCGTGCTGCAAGATGCTCTGATATTCATAGCACCGTGCGCAGCAAAGACGAGGACTTGGCGGCAATCTTGTATACAAGCGGCACTACGGGCCGCAGCAAAGGCGCGATGCTGTCGCATGGCAATATGCTGAGTAATGCTGTCACATTGAAAGACTACTGGGGCTGGCAAAAAGGCGATGTACTGATTCATGCCCTGCCGATCTTTCATGTCCATGGCCTGTTCGTTGCGATGCATGCCGCTTTGATCAATGGCAGCAAGATGATTTGGCTGAACAAGTTCGAGCCTAAGGCTGCAATAGCAGCCATGTCTCGTGCAACCGTGTTCATGGGAGTTCCCACCCTTTACACCCGCATGCTTGCCGAGCCATCGCTAAACACGGATGCCGCCAAGAAGATGCGTCTTTTCATCGCTGGCTCTGCACCTCTACTCAAAGAAACCCATGAAGAATGGGAGCAGCGCACCGGTCATAAGATAGTGGAGCGTTATGGCATGAGCGAGACTGTGATGCTCACCTCTAACCCCTACGTCGCAGATGCCCGTTATCAACATCAGAGCGAGAGACGCGCTGGAACAGTCGGTTTTCCCCTGCCTGGAGTGAGTTTGCGCATCGCCGGTGATGATGGAAAAGCGTTGCCTGCCGATGAGATCGGCGGCATCCAAGTCAAAGGCCCGAATGTGTTTGCCGGCTATTGGCGCATGCCCGAGAAAACTGCTGAAGAGTTCACTTCAGATGGTTATTTCAAGACCGGAGACGTTGGCAAACAAGATACCCGAGGCTATGTGCACATCGTTGGCCGCAGCAAAGATCTCATCATCTCTGGGGGTTACAACGTCTACCCGGCAGAAATTGAAGGCTACATCAACGAGCTGCCCGGCGTGGCTGAAAGTGCATTGATTGGCGTGCCGCACCCCGATTTCGGCGAAGTAGGCATCGCGGTGGTCATCGTTAAACCAGGCGCGAATGTGCAGCCTGACGTCATCCTCGCCACACTGAAAACGAAACTCGCCAATTTCAAGATTCCCAAACGCTGCGAAATCGTCAGCGAACTGCCGCGCAACACCATGGGCAAGGTACAGAAAAACCTTCTGCGCGAGCGCTATGCCAAATCATTCGCTTAAGTAGCGCGATTACTTGACGAGCAATACAGGAATTTCGCTGTCAGTGATAACGCGCTGCGCCACTGAGCCCATGAGCATTCGCCCCAACAAGCCGTGCCCGTGCGTCCCCATGATGATGACGTGGGATTTGCGCTTTTTGGATGAGCGTGCGATCTCAGCGGCTGGTTCTCCGACCAACCATTCACTGGTTGCTTTTACATCGTGCTTTGCCAAGAATTTCATGATCGGATTGAGGACACTCTCCGCCTCTGAGGCGTGGTAATGATCGACGATGTCTTTTCCAACCGCTGCGCGCGCGCGGGGGGGGATGACCATTTGTACATTAAGCACGTGAAGTTCCAAGGCTTCTCCTGCGACTTCTGATAGCAGACGGTCTCGGTGAGCGAGTAAAAATCCTAGGGCCTTCTTGGTGTATTTGCTGCCATCAGCAGCGAGCAAGATTCTCATTTGAAACTCCTTGTTTGAAGTGGATCAGCGCAAGACTAGCACAGGAATATGCGAATGCGTCAACACGTTGAGTGTTTCGCTGCCCATGAGCAGACGCTTGAAGCCTTTGTAGCCGTGCGATGCCATCACAATGACGTCGCATTTTTGTTTCTTCGCTGCGGTAATCACAGACTCGGCGATGAGATCGGACTTCACAGTCACAGACGTCGCTTTGACAGCGTGGCGAAGCGCCTTTTCAAGTGCTTCGTCCAACGACTTTTGCGCTTGCGCATTCCATTGATCTTCGATACGGGCGACATCGCTAGGTTTGAGTACAACCGCGCCCTCAAAATAGGCCGTGGGATAGCGTGGAACCACGCGTAGGAACACGACGCGCGCGTTGAGACTGGAGGCCAACTCAATGCCGGCGTCGATGGCCTTGGTTGCTAAGTCAGAGCCATCAGTCGTGATAAGAATCTTCTTAAACATGTCGCACTCCTAGGTTGTTGATGGCTTAACGATATAACCACTGCTGTCCGGCCTTGTTGATCTAGATCAAGTGACCTGCATCGACGGATCATTAAGCTCTCGGACAATATGAGCTCAAGCCTATCCACCCAGCTACCAGAATTGGCGCAGACCGAAGGTGGGCAGGCTTTCGACTTGGCGGGCACTGTCGAGGTCAAGGTCACCCACGGGCCTTGGCAATCGTTCGATGATGAGGCGAGGTGGAAGGCATTCAGCCAGAGATCTGATGATGGCTATTGGGTGTCGCAGGTCAAGGTGCAGGGCATGCATTGCAGTGCGTGTGCAGGGATCGTGGAGCAACGCCTCAAGG
>JANPAK010000280.1:0-6523 GCA_031429925.1 Variovorax sp. | reverse complement strand
CGGGTCAGCAATACAGCGCTTTTCAAGCGGGTGTGCAGTTGGCCAGCCGCACCGGTGCGCTCAACGACATCGAGTTCTCTGAGTTTGTGCAAAAAGCACAAGCCTTCGCCGACGCTTTGGGGGCTATCGCGCAGTTTCCGGAGATGCGCGACGAGATCTCGCGGGGTCGCGAGCTGGATCAATTTGCCAGCAGCCACGATGCCCAACTTGGTTTCACGCTACGCGCCAAAAACGTGGCGTGGAGCACGGGCTATGTGCAGCAATATGCGGCGCGGCAGGGCTTCGTGGCGGGCGCATATGCAGGCCGCATGGTACTTGCGGCTTCGACGCCGGGCCTGCCGCCCATCTTAGTGCTCAATTTTGATACCCGCGCCGCGTTGTCCGATGAACCGGAGCAGTCTGCGCTGCGCAGCTTAGATCTTGCTTTGGACGTGCCACAGGTGGACCGCCGCGAGCAGCCTTACCTGCGCATGCGAGACGTGGCGATCGCTTTAGCTGCCTCAATGGATGGCTTAATCACCGATCACGAGAGTCGCGTCATCAGCCGCGACGCGATGGATGCCATCGGCGCTGATCTTGAACGCCTGTACGACACTCTCGATGCACATGACCTGTCTGCGGGCTCGATACAGGCGCGGCGCTTGTTCAGCTGAGGCGCGAGCTTGCTCCAATGAACACACCAGGTCTCTTTCCTGACGACAATCGGCAATCTGCCCCCACAAAATATGCGCAAAACGCTATCGGTTCGGTAGCGTTCTCCGATAATCCATCTGCCTCTCCCGTCGCAAGACGTGACGTGATGCATGCCTTTCTGCATCACCATGCGCACCAGTATTACGTGCTCGATGAGCCACAAATTCCGGATGCTGAGTATGACCGTGTGGTCAAACTGCTGCAGGTCTTGGAAGCGGAACACCCGCAGCTATTGACGCCCGATTCGCCCACGCAGCGCGTGCTGGGCGCGGTGATGGATGGTCTGGCGTCAAGGCGCCATGCCATGCCGATGCTGTCGATCCGCACCGAAACGGATACGGAAGCCAGCGGCGCACAGGCCTTTGATGCCCGTGTACGCAAAGAACTCGAACTCTCCGACGAAGCGCCAGCGGTGGAATATGTGGCCGAGCTGAAGTTTGATGGCTTAGCGATGAGCCTGCGCTATGAAAACCGTATCCTCGTGCAAGCGGCCACGCGAGGCGATGGTGAGAGCGGCGAAGACGTGACGCACAACATTCGAACGATTCATCAGATCCCTTTGAGGCTGCCGGCTGATGCGCCGCCAGTCTTGGAAGTGCGCGGCGAGGTTTACATGCGCCGCGATGCGTTTGAAGCAATGAATGAGCGGCAGCGCGAGAAGATTGCAGCGGGGGCCAAAGGAGAGAAGACCTTTGTGAACCCGCGCAATGCTGCGGCTGGCGCCGTGCGTCAACTCGATTCAAAAATCGCTGCTCAGCGGCCTTTGAGTTTCTTTGCCTACAGCTTGGGTGAGATCACTCCGCCGGAACAGGGAGGCGTTGTGTTCGAGACCCATTGGCTAGCCTTGCAAACTCTAAAAATTTGGGGTTTTCCGGTCTCAGTCCATACAGAATGTGCGCGGGGTGCTACGGAATTAGTAGCATATCACCAACGGATTGCGGCCGAGCGCGATCGCCTGCCGTTTGACATCGACGGTGTGGTCTACAAGGTCAACAGCTTTGCTTTGCAAAAGCGCTTAGGCTTCGTGACTCGCGAGCCGCGCTGGGCGGTGGCGCACAAGTACCCTGCGCAGGAGCAGATGACGACAGTGCTGGCCATCGACATTCAAGTCGGGCGTACAGGCAAGCTCACGCCTGTCGCGAAACTCGCCCCGGTTTTCGTCGGCGGTGTGACGGTCACCAATGCCACGCTGCACAACGAAGGCGAAGCGCAGCGCAAGGATGTGCGTGTTGGAGACACCGTGATCGTGCGGCGTGCTGGCGATGTGATTCCGGAAGTGGTCAGCGTGGTGCTGGATAAGCGGCCGAATGACGCAGGCGAACCTTTGAACATCTATAAGCGCTTGAGCGGCCAATGCCCCGAATGCCAATCAGCGATTGCCAAAGAAGAGGATGAGGCCGATTGGCGCTGCGTGGGGGGCCTGTATTGCCCGGCGCAGCGAAAGCAAGCGATTTTGCATTTTGCGCAGCGCCGGGCGTTGGACATTGAAGGCTTAGGTGAAAAACTGGTGGATCAACTGGTCGATGCCGGCGTCATCAAAACCTTGCCGGACCTCTACCGCCTCGGCCTGACGTCGCTCGCGGCGCTAGACCGGATGGCCGTCAAGTCAGCGCAGAACGTACTGGATGCGCTGCAAAAATCCAAGCAGACCACGCTGCCACGATTCCTCTATGGCTTAGGTATCCGCCAGATTGGCGAGGCAACTGCCAAGGATTTGGCCAAGCACTTTGGCAGTTTGGACGCGATCATGAATGCGAATGAAGAGCAGTTGCTCGAAGTGAACGACGTTGGTCCGATCGTTGCACACAGCTTGCGCACTTTCTTCGATCAACCGCACAACCGTGAAGTCATGGAGCAGTTGCGAGCCGTCGGCATAACGTGGCCAGAAGGCGAGCCTGCCGAGCGGGCACCGCAGGTGCTGCTGGGAAAAACCTTTGTTCTCACGGGCACATTCCCGAACCTTAGCCGCGATCAAGCCAAGCATCTTCTTGAAGCGGCAGGAGCAAAAGTTTCAGGCAGCGTGAGCAAGAAGACGAGTTATGTGGTCGCCGGTGCCGACGCAGGCAGCAAACTCGATAAAGCTAAGGAACTGGGTGTAGCGGTGATCGATGAGGCAGCCATGCTGTTGCTTTTGTCTTAGGGCGTTGTTTTGCGCTTACTGCGCCGCATTCATTCGAGCCGCTCAGCTAGCCTTAACGCCTTCGCATTCTCAGACGGATTGCGCAGCAGGCAGGTGCGCCGGTGCGGGAATGCTGATCAGAGCGCAACAAACAGATCCTGCAGGCCTCAGATGCCCACAGCCATCTGAGCCAATAGAGCCGTCACTCTCGCGTCCTCGCCCACGGTAGCAGTAATTTCAAATTCAACCTGTGGATGCGCCGACCGAAGAGCGACTGCAAGTTCGGGCAAATCCTCCCGCGCATGCTTGCCCATGCCGAGAAACATCGGAACGATGCGGATCTTTATGGGTTTTGAAGGCTTAGCCCCCGCAGAATTTGCGTAGAGTGCTACTGAATCAATAGCGACTTGAAGCTGCCCAAGCATCTGAGCGACAGCATCGGGCAGGGTTGGCTCACATAGTTCGAGATACGCGCAGGCCACGGGGAGGTGGGCGTGATCAGCGCGAATGCGCGTTGCCACCGCTTCGATCGGCCCGCGCCAAAGAGGATCCCTAGAACCATGCGCAAAAAGGATGATGCCGTCAACCGCGGGAGAGGCTGCCAGAGAAGTGGTCATTGCCGCAGTACCAGCCAAGCGAAGGCGCTCAGGGAAGCCAAGGAATACAACAAGCCGGGCAAGGCGGCCGTGATCCACGGCTCCCAGTCGTTCAAGTTGCCGATATAGCCAAACACATTGTTCAGCAAGAAGAAGCTGATGCCGACCATCACTCCGCCAAACACGTAGCCGCTGATGGCACCGCTTCTGAAATGCAGGTATGCGAAGGGCAGGGCAAGAACGACCATCACCAAGCAGCTCAGGGGGTAGAAGACCTTACGCCAAAACTCGATTTCATAGCGCTGAGAGGTCTGCCCATTGTTTTGTAAATGCTGAATGTATTGAAACAAATCGATGGTTCTCATACGTTCCGGTCTGAGCAGCGCGACGGATACCATTTCCGCGCTAATGCCGGTTGGCCAGCGCCATTCGGGGAGCACATTGCTGCGTTCAACCCGCGCGGTGGCGCTGATGGCGCTGGGCAGGGTGCTGGTGAGGTTGGGCAGAGCTGACTGGCCCAGGGTGGACGGCAAGAAGAACTCATTGCGCTGCACATCCCTCAAAAGCCAGGCGTCGTCCAAAAACTCACCACGTGCTGCGCGGACCGTGGTGAGAATTTGCCCTTTGGAATTGAACTCGTAAATTTTCACGTCACTCATCTGGCCATCGCTGTTGAGTGCGCCGACGTTGACGGCGTAACTTGAAAACTGTTGGCGGTCCTTCAGCCAAGCGCCGGTTTGCCCAATGCTGATCTGGCCTATGAATTTAGACTTGAGCAATTGCGCTGCTCGCGTGGCTTGCGGCGCAATGTAGTCGCCCACCGCGAACGTCAAGACCGTAAAAGCGACACCCATCCAAAGAAGGATTTTTAACGCACGCCACGGGCCCATGCCGCTGGTGCGCAGAATCGTGAACTCTGAGCTTTGTGCAAGGCGAGCCATGACAAAAATGCTTCCGATCAACACGGCAATAGGAAGCAGCTCATACAAGCGGCTTGGCGCCCAAAGCAATGTAAACAAGGCCGCGTGAATCAAACCATACGGATTGTCCGCATTGCCTTTGCCGATGTCGCCAAGCTCGTCAACGAGATCGAAAAACGAGAATAGCGTGAGAAAGGCAACAGCAACAAATGCGACTGAAATCCAGATTTCACGGTGCAGCAGGCGACGAATGGTTTGCATAGTCGCCTTCAGACTGCCGGGGTCTCGCGAGGCGAACGCCGCGGGATCAAATATCGCCAAGACCATTGACTGTGGCGGGCAGCCATCCAGACCATGGTGAGGAACATCACGCCGCCATGCAGCGCCAACATCCAAGATGCGAAATCCGTTCGGCCACTGGCGATACGGCTGTAACCTACATTGAGCAAGTTGTAGTAAACGACGAACGCCAATAGCGCAAATGCTAAGCCAAACCCGCGCCCTGCGCGCGGGTTAACGGCAGCCAGCAGTATCGCTACCAGCAGAAGATTGAAGGCACACAATGCAATACCGATCCGCCAGCTCAGTTCTGCCATATTGATTGAGGATGGTTTGCGCAGCAGATCGAGGGTGTCAAGTGCCTTGGCTGATGGCGCAACCTCGGACGCCAGCTTAGCGGTGTTCACAAGAATCCCGTACTCTTCAAACTCGCTTATCTTTAGCTCCGCCTTGCCTTGCGATTGCTCCATGCGCTGGCCTTGGCCAAGCAATAGAAACTGGTCCCCGTTGATCGTTTCCAAGCGACCGTTGCGAGCGGAAGTAATGACCTGTTTGCCTTTCTCGCTCGAGGAAATAAACACATTTCGAGCTTGCTTTGCAGCGATCGCCCCGACAGTATCGGATGCGCCAGACACGCTGCTGGGTTGAATGGCAACAGAAGCAGCATCTTCGCGATCGGTGGCTTCGACAAAGAAAACTCGCGAACCCGATGCATTCTCTTGAAACTGACCCACCGATACCCGCTCTAGATCTCCGCGCTGCTCATATTGGCTACGAAGCTCCCTTGTCTGCTGAGCAGTCCACGGCCAAACGATCAGCGCTAAAGCCCCGATAGCAAGCAAAATGGGCCAACCAAACCGCATGACAGGGCCGATGAAACCGGCCAAACCCTTACCCGCTGAAAACCATACTGACATTTCAGATTCGCGGTACATGCGTGACATGGTGTTGGTCACCGCAATGAACAGCGATAGCGTCATGATGGTGGACAAATGCCCAAGCGCCGAATAACCCATCAGCATGATGACATCTCGCGGATTGACACTGCCTTTTGCGGCCAATCCAAGTGTGCGGATCAGCATCATGCTCATCACAACGGTAATGAGCACGACCAAGGTGGCAACAAAGCTGCGCGCAAGTTCTTTTCGGATCGAGGAATGGAATAACATCGGAGGTGTTGGACGCGTCTGCCACACTGCAGTTTGTGCTGTGTGCACTAATAATTTTGAGAGTATCGCATGGACTTTGAACTAAAAAAACTAAACCTAGCGCAGGCCGGTGCCATGCCAGCGAGCTTGCTGATTGTTTTGGTCGCCAAAGAGGTTTCCGCAGCCAAAGCGGGCAAAACCGGGGATGCGGTATCGTCCTTGATTGCCCAAGCCCGAAAAGCGGGCGATTTTGACGGTTCGGTTGGGCAGATTCTGCAAGCCTACGCGCCTGAGGGCGTGAAAGCATCGCGCGTGATGTTGGTTGGTGTTGGCGATGGGCTAAGCCGGGAAGCTTCAAAAGCAATTGGCGCTGCGTTGGCGGCCTTCAAAGCGGCTCGCAAAGTGGGCGCGGATGTCAAACCCTTGCCGGTGTTGGTTGTTTGGCAGACGCAAACACCGATCACGCCGGGTTCATTGCAAGCCGCGATGCATAGCGCTGCTTCAGCCGTTTACACCTACACGACGACCAAGAGCAAGCCAGCAGACGCTAAACTGACCAGAGTGATCCTTGGCGTGGCTGAAAACGCCGGCCTGCAGAGTGCTTTTGACGAGGCGGTCGCCTGTGTTGCTGGCGTTGAGTTTGCCAAGGAGTGGGGCAATCGCCCAGCCAATCACGCTACGCCAACCATGCTGGCGCAGGCCGCCAAGCAGTTAGCAGCGGCTAAGTCGCCTGTGCCATGCGAGGGGTTGGGTCCCACACGAGTGGGG
>JANPAK010000279.1:0-1842 GCA_031429925.1 Variovorax sp. | reverse complement strand
TCAAAACCGGGGCAGGCTTTGCAAATCGCCATGTGCAGTCGCAACTCGGCCCGCTCGCGAAAATTTAAAGCGCGGTCTTGCATCGCCACCACCATGTGGGCGACTTCTTTGCAAGTGCGGCGAAGGGGATAATTCATGATGACGACTTTAAGCGGGTTGCTGGCCAAACCAGTTCAATTGAAGGCATTCGCGCAGCTTCAGACGGGCGCGATGGAGTTGGACATAGAGGTTAGTAGACGTGATGTTCAAAGTCTTACACACTTCTTCTGCGTCTAGCTCCAGCCACTCGCGCATTAAGAACAACCGACCTTGAACAGCGGGCAATTTAGAGATGCAGGCGTCCATCACAGCCATGAACTGGCGCTGCGACAAATCGCGATCCGGGTTGCCCCATTCGGCAGGCGCCTCAGAGTAATGTCCGTCCTGCTTGAAGCCGATGGCGTCGATCAGGTCGCCCTCTGACTCATCGCTGTCCGCGCCTCCGCGCATATCTGCGACGTTCGGTTCGCGCAGGTTGGTGCGCAAAGTATCAACAATTTTGTGCTTGAGCACGCCCACCAGCCAGGTGCGCAGTTGCGCCTTACCCCCAAAGGCTTGGGGTTTGGCAATCGCAGCGAGCATGGTTTCAGATACGGCATCCTCCGCCCAAGCCTCGTTGCGCAACTGCAGGCGGGCGAATTTCAGCAAATAAACCCGCTGCTCAGCAACATCTTTTTCAAAACTCATGGTTGGGTCCACCTTTATGCTGTTTATACCGGGTTTTTGTGTAAGTTCTGATGCATGAACACGACATACTGGCTTCAGTAGTTTTCCAAGGAGCGCCAAAAATGCCCAAAAGTTTCTTCAATGCATTGCTGACGGCATGCTTAGTCGCTGTCGGATGCTTCCTGACGATTCCAGCATTGGCGCAAACACCAACCGCACCCCCGCTACCTAAGGCTGTGCAAATTCAGGGCAAGACGCTCGACGGTCAGCCCTATAACCTTTCCGCCCACAAAGGCAAGGTGGTTCTTGTGATGTTTTGGGCCACTGATTGCGCTATTTGCCGCGACAAGATGCATGAGCTTCGCGACAACGCCAAGGGCTGGCAGGGCAAACCGTTTACCACGTTGCTGATCAGCGCAGACCGGCGCATGAGTGACGTCGAAAGCTACAACGCCATTATCAATGCCTCAGTGCCGATGAAAGAGCGCCTGACGCAGGTCTGGGCGTTCGACCCGACCTACAAAGACAATCTGGGTACAGACGCTGTGTTGAAGAATCGCAACCCTTCCACCCTACCCATTACCTTGGTGATTGACAAAAAGGGTGACGTCTTCAAGCGCTATCTAGGGCGCATACCGGCTGAAGTCTGGGATGATATTGCTGAGCTATTGTGATATTTTCACGGTTTCCGCGCCTTTGATGTAAGAACTGCCACTGGTGCTTTGACTGACGCTTAGTTGCAATGTCGAGCATCGGCTGACACCACAACTTGAAACCCATTTCCAGTCCTCATTTTTTGGAGAAACCCCATGAATCAACGTGCCCTGATCGCCGCCGCTGCCGCTACTTTGCTTAGCACTTCCTTTCTAAGCACCCCGGTGATGGCTCAAGCCAAAGAAAAATGCTACGGCATTGCCAAAGCAGGCCAGAACGATTGCGCCAACTTGGCCAAAACCCATTCCTGCGCCGGGCAGTCGAAAGTCGACAACGACAAGGGCGAATGGAAGTACGTGGCTACCGGCACCTGCGTCAGTCTCAAGGGCTTGAGCGCCGACCAAGCCAAAAAAGAGCTCGAAAAGAAGAGCTAATCGCTGGTAGGGGTGTCTAGTCCTGCGCAGGTTGCATTGTTGAGCCAGA
>JANPAK010000278.1:0-3969 GCA_031429925.1 Variovorax sp. | reverse complement strand
TTCCAAAAAGGGCGATGCCTTGAAGATGCCGGCGTTGTTCACGAGCACGTCAATACGCTCATGCAGCGCCAAGGTCTTCTGGATCAGCGCGTCAATCTGCGCTTTGTCGCCGACATCGCAATGCACATACTTGCCGTTCAGCGCCAAGGCCAGCACGTGCCCTGCGGCATCGCTTACGTCAGCCAACACGACGCTGGCGCCTTCGCGGGCGAAACGTTGTGCACAAGCGGCGCCAATGCCTTGAGACGCACCGGTGATGAGCACCACCTTGCCTTGTAGGCCCAATTGAATGGTGTTTTTCATTGACAATTTTTCCCCAAATCATCGTTTTGTCGTTGCTAAATCTGCGCAAGATGCTATTAAATGTATTGCATTTTGCTGGATATCCGAAACTGCCTTACCAGGGGAGTAAAGCGATGAACCGATGCCAAAGCCATTCGCACCAGCTTGCCAATAAGCGCTCATGTTTGCAGCGCTGATACCGCCCACGGGCAACAGCACGGCATCACGCGGCAACACCGCCCGCATCGCTTTCACTGCCGCCGGCGAAATCATCTCCGCCGGAAACAGCTTGATCGCATCCGCGCCCGCAACCAGCGCGGCAAACGCCTCCGAAGGCGTGGCCACACCAGGGATCGCCAGCATGCCCGCTTGTTTGGCAGCGGCCACGACCTGCACATTGAAGTTCGGCGCAATCACCAGTTGCCCACCCGCAGCCTTCAGTTGCAACACCTGAGCCACGTCCAGCACCGTGCCTGCGCCAATCAGGGCGTCAGGCAAGGATTCGCGCAGCAATGCGATGCTGGCAAAGGGATCAGGAGAATTGAGTGGCACTTCCAGAATGCGAAAGCCCGCGTCCCATAGCACGCGGCCCACCTGCAGCGCTTCTTGCGGCGTTAGGCCGCGCAGTATCGCAATGAGGGGTGCTTGAGCGAGTGTGGCGCGAAGAGTGGTGGGCAGGATGTCGGACATGCGCACATCATAGAGGCATCAACTGCTCACGCGAGCCGCTTGCCCTGTACGTCAAAACCATGCAGCTTGCCAGCCAGCGCCTGAACATGAATCGTCTCGCCCACGGCGGGGCAGGCTTGGCCTTCAGAGATGCGCACGATCATATTGGGTTCATTGCTTTGGCCCAGGCAGGTGTAGAGCAGGCGCTCTGCGCCGAGCATTTCCACGCTGATGACCTGTACAGCGAGGCCAGTTTGCACCACGCGCAAATGCTCAGGGCGAATGCCGACCGTGGCCAAACGCTCATTTTTGATGTCAAAGTGGCTACTGGCCAAAGTAGATTCTGCGCGAGATGCTACCAAATCAGTAGCATCTTGTGCCGGGATCAGGTTCATCGGTGGGCTGCCGATGAAGCTAGCCACAAAGGTGCTCGCGGGTGTGTGATACACCTCTTCGGGCGTGCCGAATTGCTCGACATGACCGCCGTTCAAAACCATCAATCTTTCTCCAAGCGTCATCGCTTCGATCTGATCGTGCGTGACAAACAGGCTCGTGATGCCCAGCTCACGGTGCAGTTTTTGAATCTCGATGCGGGTCGAAGCGCGTAGCTTGGCGTCGAGGTTGGAGAGAGGCTCGTCAAACAAGAAAACCTGCGGTTGCCGCACAATCGCACGCCCCATCGCCACGCGCTGGCGCTGACCGCCGGAGAGTTCACGCGGCTTGCGCTTGAGGTAGGGCTCTAGCTCAAGCATCTTTGCGGCCTTACCGACGCGCTGCTCAATTTCGCTGGCGGGCAGTTTGGCGATCTTTAGGCCATAGGCCATGTTGTCAAACACGCTCATATGTGGGTAAAGCGCATAGTTTTGAAACACCATGGCGATGTCGCGTTCGGCGGGCTCAAGATCATTGACCACGCGGTTGCCAATGGAGATGTCGCCGCCGGAGATTTCTTCTAAGCCAGCCACCATGCGCAGCAGCGTGGATTTGCCACAGCCCGATGGCCCGACGATCACGACGAATTCGCCGTCGTTCACCTGGGCATTGACGCCGTGGATGACTTGGTTGGCGCTCGGGCCTTTGCCGTAGCGCTTGATGACATTGGAGAGAGTGATGGAGGCCATTTTATTTTTCCGTATCCACAAGCCCTTTGACAAACCACTTTTGCATCAGGATCACAACCAATGCAGGCGGCAGGGCGGCAAGAATGGTGGTGGCCATGACCACGTTCCACTCGGTATAGGCCTCGCCCGAGATCATCCGCTTGATACCCAGCACGATCGGGTACATCGTCTCATCGGTGGTCACGAGCAGGGGCCAGAGGTATTGGTTCCAGCCGTAGATGAACTGAATCACAAACAGCGCCGCAATCGATGTGCGCGAAAGTGGCAGCAGAATATCTTTGAAAAACCGCATGGGCGAAGCACCATCCACGCGGGCCGCCTCGACCAACTCATCGGGTACGGTGAGGAAAAACTGTCGGAAGAGGAAGGTCGCGGTGGCAGATGCAATCAGTGGGACGGTGAGGCCCGCCATGCTGTTGAGCATCTTCAGATCGGAAACGACCTCATAGGTGGGGCCAATGCGCACTTCAACGGGCAGCATCAAGGTGACGAAGATCATCCAGAACACGACGTTGCGAAACGGGAAGCGGAAATACACGATGGCAAATGCCGACAGCAAGGAAATCGTGATCTTGCCAATCGCGATGATGAGCGCGCTGCCGAGGCTCACGAGCATCATGGGCCAGGCTGGCGCGAAAGTACTGCCCAAACTGGTTTTGCCGCCCATCAAGGCGAAGTAGTAGGTCTCGGCCATGTTGCTGCCCGGCAGCAGGGAGATCGGGCGAGCTTGCGCGATCTCTTGCGCGGTTTGGGTCGAAGCCACAAAGGCCAGATACAGCGGGAAAGCAACAATCAATACGCCAACGATCAGAATGGCGTGAGCAACAAAATCGGCAATCGGGCGGCGTTCAATCATGGGTTGTTCGCCTTAGTAATTCACGCGGCGTTCAATGAACTTGAACTGGAAGACGGTGAGCGCAATCACGATCACCATGAGCACAACGGACTGGGCTGCCGAGCCGCCCAGATCCAGGGCCTTGAAGCCGTCGTAATACACCTTGTAAACCAAAATGGAAGTGTCTTTGCCTGGGCCGCCTTGCGTGGCTGCGTCAATGATGGCAAAAGTGTCAAAGAAGGCGTAGATCACGTTGATCACCAGTAAGAAGAAGGTGGTCGGCGAGAGCAGGGGAAACACAATCGTCCAGAAACGGCGAACAGGTGATGCGCCATCAATCGCGGCTGCTTCGATCAAGGATTTGGGAATGCTCTGCAAGCCGGCCAAGAAGAAGAGAAAGTTGTAGCTGATTTGCTTCCAGACGGCGGCAATCACAATCAGCGTCATCGCGTCACCGGATTTGAGCAAGTGGTTCCACTCATAGCCGAGCAGCACCAAGGTGTAGCTCACCACGCCCATGGGTGTTGCAAACATAAACACCCAAAGCACGCCAGCGATCACCGGCGCCACCGCATAGGGCCAGATCAGCAGCGTCTTGTAAGCCATTGCACCGCGAATCACGCGATTGGCGCAGACCGCCAAGAGCAAAGCCACAGACAAGCCCACCACAGCCACCATCACCGAGAAAAAGGCGGTGGTTTTGAAGGCGGCGAGATAGGTCGGGTCGGCAAACAGGTTTCTGAAGTTTTCCAAACCGACGAATTCGACCGAGGTTCCAAACGCGTCTTGGAGCAAGAGACTTTGATACAGCGCCTGCCCCGCTGGCCAGAAAAAGAACACCAAGACAACGGCCATCTGCGGCGTCACCAGCAGCCAAGGCAACCAGCTTGAGCGAAAGACCACACGTTTTTCAATAGACATGGATTTGACTTGGACGCGAAAGACAGTTTGAAACGCTATTAAAAATATAGCGGGCTACGAAGAAAGAGATTGGGCTGGTGGGTATTTATTGAATAAAATAATAAAAACCCCCCCACCCCGCGACAAAATTATTAAATTGCC
>JANPAK010000277.1:0-2596 GCA_031429925.1 Variovorax sp. | reverse complement strand
CTGCTCGGCAAAGATCACCTCCAGCAGCGCTAACAATGACACTTCGGGCGCTTTAAGTACGCGTGCACAGATGACCGCCAAGACGCAAGGTATCGCCAGTTGCACCAACCCCAACATCGCAAGCCAGCTAACGTCTGCCGCTGTGGCAGTGAACGGAAATGACAGCGGCAAAGTGATCAAGGTAGAAATGACTGCCCCGACAAGCACGCAGGGCACAAAGTCTAGGCTCTCGCCTTTGGCTTGGGCGCTTTGAACAACTGTCCAATGCACTGCCCCGGCAACCGGTACGCAAAACGCCACGGCCATACCCAAGACTGCGCCGCCTTGCTGCAGATCAAGTTGCTGACCAAACATGTACGCCATGCCCACACAGGCCACGGCAATCGCGCCCCACGTGCGCATCGGAAGTCTGTGGCCGATGAAGATACGGGCGATCAATGCGGTCAACAGCGGCCCCACGGCCATGGTGACCAGCACATTTCCCACCGAGGTGAGCGTAAGTGCCACCATGAAGGCAGTAAACATCACACTCCAGCACACACCGCTGATCCAAAAAGCGCCGCTCTTCCAATGAAACGTCTTGAACACGCCCCTGCCCTGCCACAGCGGCAAGATGATGAGCAGAGATATCACGGTGAACAAGCTGCGCCAAAACGTGATCTCGAAACTGCGGGCAGATTCAAGCTGACGCGTGACTGCGCCAGCAATCGACCACATCAGCGTGATGGCGATCATGAGTAGAACAGCGCGGGAGTGAGTGAGTTTCATCGTTTGTTTTTCGAGGATTTGCGCGGTGTTTTGTTCACCATCTGCTCCCGCAGCATGGCATCGAGAAAACGATCCTCAAGCAGCGCCTCAGGCTGCTCCAGCTCGCGGCTGTTGGCTTTCGCCCAGCGCTTGAGATCTGCATCGTTTTTGATTATTTCCAAATCGCTGCGCATCACATGCAAGGCTTCATCGATATCTTGCACGGCGGCTTTGAGTGAGTTTTCCAGATTCTCTGCTGTCAACCCGCGTTGGCGCGGCACACGAAATTCATGCGACATCTGCATTTCAAGCTCGAGGCACTGATTCGTTAAATCCTTAGCCTGCACCCGCAGCAACGTCACCCAGCTTTTGAGTTTGTCATCGGCCACGGTGCTCATGGCACTTGCATCAATTTGGCTAGCCTTGAACTGGAGCTTGAGCAAAGCGAGCAAATCTTGGCGGTCGCGAGCGGTGTTGACTTCGCTCATGAGATCGTGATTCAGGGCACGTTGGGCATCGTTGTCTGCGCGGTCGGGGTGAAGCTGGCGAGCAAGCTGGCGGTAGATGTTTTTCAAAGCGCTTTGCGCCTCAAGCGCAGCCTGCTCTTTTTGCGCGAGCATGGCTTGTTCTTTTGGAGCAGTCTTGGCTTTCGCTGCCCGCTTCTCATCGCGCCGAGCTTTGCGCTGCGTTTCAATCTCGTCCTGCTTGACCATTTTTTCGTACACGGCTTTCAGGGCGGCCTGCGCCATCTCAGCAGCACTCCCCTGGCTCGCCTGCTCGGGCAATTCCACGCCCATATCATCGAGCACACAGAGCAATCCGTTGATTTTTGCTGCAGCCATCTCGTCGATAGATTCGTTGCTGTAAAGATCGTGAATCGCACGCATCTGCGCATTTCCTTGCAGCGCAAACTCCATGCTGAGCGAGACGATCAAGCGACCGATCGATTTACGATGACTCGCAGTGAGTGATTTGGTTTTGCCAGTCTCTGGTCTGTGCAAACGCTCATGCAAAAAAAGCACCATCTGCCGCGACAAACGGTCTTGCTCGGCCTGCAAGGGAGGCAAGATTTGTCCAAACTTCGCGCGATACTGGCCATGAAGCTGCTCCAGCGCTTGGACTTTCGACCCAGTTGCTTGGATCAGGTCAAGTAACTTCGCAAACTCGCGCTGCAGCGGGCTACCGGCCTGAGCCTTAGCCTGCGCAACCAAATCGCCTTTGAATTCAGGCGGCATGGATGTGTCTTCTGCGCCGAAGAAACTGTTTTGCAAAGTCACAGGCCACCTTGATGTCTTTCCCAGCAGACGCCGTAGATCCGGCTTTGCCGGTCTACCAGCGGCGTCCCCCTTGGAGGATAGCAGCCGCTAGGCTGCACAGGGGGTTAGCTCTTCCCAGCGCGCTTACGCTCGTTCTCTTTCAAGTAGCGCTTGCGCAGACGCACGGATTTTGGTGTGATTTCTACCAACTCGTCGTCTTCGATGAATTCCACGCCGTATTCCAGCGTGAGCTGTATGGGAGGCGTGATCTTGATCACGTCTTCCTTGCCGCTGACGCGGAAGTTGGTCAACTGCTTGGTACGGGTGGCATTGACGACCAGGTCATTGTCGCGATTGTGAATGCCAACAATCATGCCTTCATAAACGGGGTCGTTGGCTCGCACGAACATGCGACCGCGATCATCGAGCTTACCTAGCGCGTAGGTGAAAATTTCGCCATCGTCCATGGAGATCAAGACGCCGTTTTTGCGGCTGGCGATATCACCCTTGTGCGGCTCGTAGCCGTCGAAGATGTTGGCGATCAGGCCGGAGCCACGCGTCAGGTTCAGGAATTCGTTGGTGAAACCGATCAG
>JANPAK010000276.1:0-11503 GCA_031429925.1 Variovorax sp. | reverse complement strand
CAAGTCAGGGTTAGGATGTATGTGGTATCAGATGAAGCAGGCATAGCCACATTTTCCTGCATTTTTTGGTCAAAACATGCTAGCTGTCCATATTAAACCTGAGCAACGCGCTATCTTTTTTATAGCTAACCGGAGACGACGATGGCTTTGATCGATTTCAACATGGACAGCCATTGGCTGCCCTTCACCCCGAATCGCCATTTCCGTAAAGACCCACGGGTCTTCGTGGCAGCAGACGGCATGTACTTCACCACTCACGATGGGAAAAAGGTGCTCGATGGCATTTCCAGCCTTTGGTGCGTGGGCGCGGGGCACAACCGAAAACAAATCAATGAGGCGATGAAGAAACAGCTCGATACGCTGGACTATGCCACCGCATTCCAAGCCAGCAATGACAAGGCATTTCAAGCCGCTGGGATGATTGCAGCGATGTGTCCAGGCGATCTGAACAAGGTGTTGTTTTGCAACTCAGGTTCCGAAGCGGCAGACACCGCGCTTAAGGTAGCGCTGGCTTACCACCGCGCACGCGGGCAAGGTCACCGTAGCGTGTTTATCGGCCGCGAGAAGGGCTATCACGGCGTAAACTTTGGTGGCATGAGCGTGGGTGGCCTGCCGGCAAACCGCAAAGCTTATGGCGCGCAGCTCTTGCCACGCGTGGATCACATGCGCTTTGTACACGATGCGAGCACTTTGTTTTATAACGGCGCAGCACCTGCCAGCGATACCGATTTTTTGGATGATCTTGAAAAGCGGATTTTGCCTTTGCATGACCCGAGCAATGTGGCTGCGATCATCGTCGAGCCAATTGCAGGCAGCGCAGGCTGGTATGTGCCGCCGATGGATTACTTGAAGCGCCTGCGTGCGATATGCGATCAGCACGGAATATTACTGATTTTTGACGAAGTAATCACCGGTTTTGGTCGATTGGGTGTGAGTTTTGGCGCGGATTTTTTCGGCGTGGTCCCCGACATGCTCAACTTTGCCAAATGCGTGACGAATGGTGTATTCCCCCTGGGCGGCGTGGTTTGCCGTGAGCACATCTACGACGCGATGATGAACAGCGACTCGCCGGAGCACATGGTAGAGTTCTTTCACGGCTACACCTACAGCGGCCACCCTGTGGGCTGCGCTGCGGCGATCGCAACGCTAAACTTGTTCAAGCAGGAAGAGTTGTTTGCTAGAGCTGGACAAATGGGCAAGTTGCTTGGCGATGAGATGCACAGCGTCTTCGCAGGGATGACCGGGGTGACGAGTGTTCGCACGCTTGGCCTCGCAGGCGCGGTTGAACTCATGCCCCTGCCAGGGCTGCCGGGCAAACGAGCCTACGACATTTTTCTTGACTGCTTTCATCAAGGCGTTTTAGTGCGCCCTGCCGGTGAGAACATCGTGCTGTGTCCGCCATACGTTGTCACTGAATCGCAGATTGCTCAAATGGTAGAGACGGTGTCGCTGAGCATCCGCAAACATGCCGTCTGATCAAAAAAGGGCTTCTTGGGACATCATCTGAATGACCGCCGCTGGCAGTAGATTGTCGCGTTACAGTTAAGGCGATGTTAGGCAGCAAATTTAAGCGCGTATGGCCTTGGTGGCTGGAACACAGGGCCGGCATTCTTCTGTGTGGCGTTATCGCCCTATCGGCCACTTTTTTAGCGGAACATTACGGCGGTCCGCAACTGCTGTACGCGCTACTCATTGGCTTGAGCTTTCACTTCATGATGAAAAGCCCTCAAGTCAAGTCAGGGGTGGATTTTTGCGGCCGAACTGTATTGCGGCTCGGTGTCGCTTTGCTGGGCGCACGCATCACGCTATCTCAGGTGGCCGAGCTTGGCGTGGGCTCCGCTCTCATCGTCATCAGCGCTGTCGCTTTAACCGTGTTGGTTGGTGTTCTCCTCGCACGCTGGCTAGATCGTCCTAGAGATGAAGGGCTAATTAGTGGTGGAGCAGTGGCAATCTGCGGTGCCTCTGCGGCCCTTGCTGTGGCAAGTGTCTTGCCACAAAATCCCCGTAACGAGCGTTTCACGCTGTTGACGGTGGTTGGCGTCACCGTTTTGTCAACGCTCGCAATGATCCTGTATCCCTTCGTTTTGAAGTGGCTGGCGGCCTCACCTCAACAAGCTGGACTCTTTTTGGGCGGAACAATCCACGATGTTGCTCAGGTTGTCGCCGCCGGCATGATGTTGGGCCCAGCCGCTGGCGATACGGCCACTGTGGTCAAGCTGTTTCGCGTGATGATGTTGACGCCGGTCGTGATTGTCATTGCTATGGTCTATCGCCGCCACATAGCGCAAGCGGCCACCGATGCAGCCGAGGCGGTTGCAAAGGATGGGCTCAGCTACGGGGGAACTTCACCCAGCCCGGCTGCTGTGCCCTTGATTCCTGGATTTTTGCTGGCCTTCATCGTATTGATGCTTCTGGCCAGCAGCAACATCTTCCCCAAATCATGGGTGGACGGCGCCAGTCAAGCGTCGCGTTGGTGCCTCGTTGCGGCTATCGCGGCCGCGGGCGTGAAGACCAGCTTTGAAGATTTGCTCAAACTGGGCTGGCAACCGGTACTGATGTTGATTGCCGAAACCGTGTTCATTGCGCTCTGGGTCGCACTAGGTTTGCTGCTGATCACTTATCTTTAAGTCGTGGCGGTCAGTTCGACAGCTTCACTCGGCGCGCTCTTCGCAAGCTCAGCTGGTTTTTCCTGAGCCGCCAGCAAACAAATAGCTTGCCGCACGCATGATGGAGTTCTCGGCTTGGGCATACGCGCCTGACTTCTGCTGAAAGCGCGCGAGGGCCGTATCAGCGCGCAGCAAAGCCTTGGCCATTTCCATTTGCTGCTCAAGCGCTGGCACGCCTGAGCTGGCCGCAATTTGGGATCGCTTTTGCCCGGCGGAAGCCTCATCGCCAAGTGAGGCGTAAGCGGCAGATAAGGCGCCAAAGGCCTGAACACGGGCAACACCCGTGGATTGCGAGACGGCAGGCTCGATCGACTGAAGGACGCTTAGCAAAGCAGGCGCTGCAGCCGGTCCGGCAATTTCGCCGACACCTTGCAGGGCAATAATTCTTTCCATCAGACTGCCAGCCTTGGCGGCTTGCGCAATCGCGGCATCCAACGATTGAGCGGCAGAGCCGTCAGACGACGTCACGGATTTGGCTTGATACACCATAGCAAGTACGCGGGCACTTGCGCCGGCGGTTCGGCCTTGTTTTGCCGTGGCTAGCAATCGCGCGGACAAGTCATTCGCACGATCCCAATTTCCGCTGCGCGCAGCTGCATTCACGCCAGCCAGCAGGACCTGCCCGGTCGCTACCACCAATTGATCGGCCGCCTCCTGCTTTTGCCCTGCATCTGCAATTTGACCTGCGGCTTCAGCGGCTTGACTGAGAAATGGCTGCGCCGCCTGCTCCGGAGAACGCGATTGCGAAGCGATGGCGGTGGCTGCGGCACTGGCGGCTTTAGCTTTGGCCGCTGGGTCTCGCAAAGCAGCAATTCCGGAGCGCACGTTTTCAAGCAGTTTTCGAGATTTATCGGCCGTCGCGCTGCCAATGCCCCACGCACTGACGATCACATCACTGACTTGAGCAGCCAAAGTAAGTGCCGGCGTAGGATTTGGAAGCGCTTGCATTTCGCGCACAACGCCCCTGGCTCGTGCGCTCTGGCCCATCTGTGCCAATTGGTCCGCAAACTCCAGCGACAACAAAGGTTTAAAGTCCGCTGGCATCGGCGCCGGGACAAAAGGCGCTGGCGCGGCACCAGCACCAGCACCGGCACCGGCACTTGGTGCCGCACCGCCAGCCTTCGCGCCCGCTGCACCAGTGGCCCCGACCGGCCCACTGTTGCCAGATAGCGCCTTCTGCGCCGTGTTGTTCCCAGCGGCCTGCGCGATCGCCATCGAAGCAGCGACCGCTTGATCCATAGACAGGCCTTTTGCATTGGGGCCACCGTTGCGGGCAGACTTGAGCATGGCCTCTTCTTGGCCCGCATCATCCAACAATTCCGCACTGGCGGGATCCAAGCTTCCAGCGGACGGAAGGTTCTGAAGAACCTGGTCCATATCTTGTCCCTTAGTCACACCACCGGCCACCGCCTGCGCAGACGCAGAGAGCGCATTGGGAGGCGGCTTGCCGGCGACTCCCTTGGAATCGTCGCCGGGGCCCATCAGTCCCCCACCAGCCGCCAACCGACCACCAAAGAACGCGACGCCCGCGATACCCAAAACCGCCACGGCCATTTTCAACTTAGCGCTCTTACCCCCGCCCTTGCCAGCGCCGAGCCCCATTTCAGCCTCGACTTCTTTGCGGATTTGTTCGCGCAGTTCGCGCTCCATGGCTTCTTTATTGGCTTTCGCACTCGCCTTCTTTTCACGATCTGCGCCCATTTCGGCGCGTCGACGCTCTTGCTCCAGGAGCTTTTTGCGCAGCAAAAACTGCTCATCGACCTTGTCGACGAATACATTGCAACTCGGGCACTGACGATTTTCCGGCAGAAACACCCGCGCATCGCAAGCCGGGCATACGGTTTTCCCGTCTGTCTCTGCTGCTGTCATTTTGCTGATGGACAGCACTGGCGAGAGCGTGACCCGCAGACCAGCGCGGGTGAAGTCATCGCGTGCTTTTTCTGCGCGGCTTTTGGGAACGGCACTGCCAATTCGCGCGGTCGGCCCGCTTTGCAAGGCTCTGGCTAAGGCCTCGACCTTGAGCGGATCCATGCCAACCTCGTTAATCGCTTTGTCTTTGACTGTCTCTAAAGACGTGCCGGTGCCCAACTGAACAACAATGTCAAAAAGCGCTTCATCCGACTCAATCTCTTTGCCGGCTGGAACTGGTTTATCTGACATGAAGGCACCCCTTTGTGTTTGCTCTGACTTACAAACAAACTATAGCTCAGGTCAACCCCATCTCATGGCCTCAGGCAAATTTGGAAAGAAAAAGCATCGAAAACGCCTAAAACGCGTTCGAAGGTGCAGGCGCCTTGGTCAAGAAAGCGCCTCAAGCGCGCCATCAATGCATGATGACTGGGTTTTGCGCCAATTGTGCGTAACGCTCCAGCGTTTCTTCCACTTCTTCCTGGGTCGGAGTCTTGGCTTGCCAAGCGCTGATATGTTGCTGGAACAGTTCGGCCCACGACCCATCGAGATAGACCTCCTTACCAGACCGCTTATCCACAATCTCAAAACCATGCCGCGCCATCCTATGGTCAGATGCGCTGCCTGGCTCGCGCGCCTGCCCAGAAGCATCTAGCGGGATGCCTTGCAAAGCAATCGCGACCGCATCTTGAGCCCCTTTGTCTTCCTGAGGCTCGGCCTGAAGATGGACCACCACATAGGAATCAGAGTCGTAGAGCATTTGCATGGCGATGGGCTTTCAAATAGATTGCTGCGTTTACTGTAGCAGCTTATCTGGTGGCACGTGCGATCAATTCAAGATCACAAGCCCATTCTCGATCGCCCGCAGCTTAATCTGTCACGGCAAGCGTCCCAGGGACAGTTCAAAAAAATCACCCTCTGGCGATATCGGCGAGCTTTGCAGGATTCGCACCGGCATGAATTGCACTTGAGCTGCCAGCCAGACTTGTAAGCCTTGATCAAACTCTCGCCGTGCTTGCCTCGCAAATTTGTAAGCCTGCATTTTTCCCGCTGGCACCAATACCTCCTCGACACCCTCAAAGCGTAGCTCCCACATTTCAGCCAGATCCGTATTGGCGACTTGAATGGCGATCGTGTCGCCTTTGGCCAAGCGCTCGGCGTTGGCCCGTAAAAAGCCAGATAGCTGCACCAATACGCTGATGCGGTCTTGCGCGCCAAGCAACAAAGGCGCTTCCGGCCGATTATTGCTGAACTGAATTTTTCCAATATCTGCTCGGAAATGTGCCGCTCGCTCGCTACGCAATCCCCGGCGATCGGCAAAACGCGCTGGCGACAGCCCTTGTTCAGCGATACGGCCCACGCTGGTCCAATCAAGCACTGCGATGCCCATCAGGCTTGAGCCGATGCGTAGCTCATAATTCTGCCCGTCGGTTTTCCAATTCAGCTGCCCGATCGCGTCTCGCGAACGACCTCTTTGCGCGCTGGTTGCCACGTAGTCCAAAACCATATTTCCGGGAAGCTGAATCTGCGTCGCCGCACTGAATGACTCTACACGGCCGCCAAGCGACTGCGCCACAGGCAAGGTCGCTGGGCTCAGATCGGCAATAGACTGGTCTGGAGGCGCTATTATTTTTGCAGCATCTAGCGCAATGCTTTCCTGGGATGCAGACGGAACTTGCACTGAACTCTCATCTGTACGCGGGGTCTTGGGCGCATCCAGCGGCGCTGCCGCACTGTTCGGGCTTGGCACCGTACGACTTGGTTGGGACTGCGGCGCAATTGTCCGAGCAGGCACCTGCGACTCGGCGCCCCCGATGTCAATGATGCGAGTTCGCAAGCTCGCGGTCGCCTGTGGGATCTCAGTTTTTAGAGCGAAAGTGCCTGCTGATCCTTCCAATACTGCGCAATGCGCTATCAAACTTATAGCTACTGCCGCCATCAAGCCTCGCCAAGCAACACGCCAAGTTGCCCTAGGCTTGTTGCGATCAGCGCTCAGTGGCATGGCCAACACGCTCGCTAGCCAGAGCGCAAGGCGGCGCCTGGCGCACCAAGCTCGCCGCTCAACTGAGAAGCGCATCGTTTGAGCGCCTGGGCGCACGTCCCTTGCCATTGCGCATCGAAACTGGCACTCGAGCCCAAAGTGACCAAAGCCAAGCAAATCCGCCCGCCCGCGTCCCACACCGGAGCGGCCAACCCGCTGATACCAGGCAACAAGGTGTCAACGACCCGGCCAAGACCCAGCTGGCGCGCCTCCTCCAGCATCACTTTGGCATCAGCGATTCCCTTGGGCATGCCCGCGCGCGAGCTTTTCCCGAGTTGTGCCAGTTCGATCTTGAGCAAAGGCTCCACCCACGCTGGGGGCGCGAAAGCAGCAAAACAACGCCCCGTCGCTGATCCGAGCAAAGGCATCACATCGCCCAGACGCAGGTTAACGGTTACGGCTTGCGCTGGCTCCTGCCAGTGCACGATTACTGGCCCGTGATTACCCCAAACCGCAATCGCTACAGTTTGGCCGATCTGATCCATGAGCGCGTCCATTTTGCTTCGAGCCAGCTTAACGGCATCGATCCGCGCCAGGGTCGCTAAGCCAAGCCTCAGCGCCGCTGGCCCTAAGTCATAGCGTGTGTTGCTGCCGTCCTGCACGACAAGACCCAGCCTTTGATAGCTGACCAAGTATCGATGCGCCTTGGCCGGGCTCATGGCCGCCGCCTGCGCAAGATCGCGCAGCATCATTGGGCTACTTGCTTGAGTCAACACGTCCAGCAAAGCAAAGCCGACTTCAACCGACTGAATGCCTGACTTAGACTTCACCGCCGTTTGACCCAATGCTGACTTTGATACGGGTTTAGCGGCAACGGGGGCTTTTTTGCCGACAGAGGTGGCACGAATATTGGGCATGGGCGTCAGCTTAATAGCGATAAAGGGATTCGTTTAGAATTACGCAATAGTAAATCAATTTACCTTATCGTAATTTCACATCTATCCACCGCATTGAAATCACCATGAAACTCGCCACCCTCAAAGACGGCAGCCGCGATGGCGCATTGGTCGTCGTCTCCCGTGATCTGTCTACCGCACATTATGCAACTGGCATCGCCGCCAAGATGCAGCAAGTGCTCGACGATTGGAATTTCATCAGCCCGCAATTGCAGGATTTGTACGACACCCTGAACAACGGCAAAGCCCGCCACGCTTTTCCGTTTGACCCCAAGCAATGCATGTCTCCCCTGCCCCGCGCCTACCAGTGGGTCGATGGCAGCGCCTACATCAACCATGTGGAGCTCGTGCGCTTGGCGCGCGGAAGCGAAGTGCCGGCCAACTACTACACCGAACCCCTGATGTACCAAGGCGGCGCAGACGATTTTCTGGGCCCCTGCGACGATTCAGTTGTGCCCAGCGAAGATTTCGGTATTGATTATGAAGCCGAAGTGGCCGTGATCACGGGCGACGTGAAAATGGGAAGCACGCCTGCACAAGCCTTAGAAGGCGTTCGCCTGCTCATGATCGCCAACGATTGGAGCTTGCGCAACCTCATCCCTGACGAACTCGCCAAAAGCTTCGGCTTCTTCCAAAGCAAACCCGCCACCGCGTTCAGCCCCGTCGCCGTCACGCTGGATGAAGTGGGTGACGCTTGGAACGGCGGAAAACTGCACCTGACGATCCAAAGCCAGTGGAATGGCCGCACGGTGGGCATGTGTGACGCGGGCCAAGAGATGACCTTCCATTTCGGCCAGCTCATCGCCCATGTTTGCAAAACCCGCAACGTGCGCGCTGGCTCGATCGTCGGCTCCGGCACGGTGAGCAACCGCGCCATTGAGAAAGACGGCAAGAAAGAATGGGTCAAGGGCTACAGCTGCATTGCCGAAAAGCGCGCGATTGAAACCATCCTAGATGGCAAACCCAGCACCGCCTATATGAAATTCGGTGACACGATTCGCATTGAGATGAAGGGCAAGGATGGGCAAAGCGTGTTTGGAGCCATCGATCAAAAGGTCGTGCCGCTGGCCTAAGCATCCGGCATTGACCATGCTTCATGGGTGCGTTTGAGCGACAATACTTTCATGCCAAATCGCCCATCAGCCCATATGAAACCTGCGCAAAACGCTCCTAAAAATGGAGCAACAGGCACGGCTGCTCAGTTAGGGCTTCGCGAAGGCCAAAGTGTGCAGTTGCTGCAAGCTTTGCATATCCTCACGCCCGATGGCCGGATCAACCAAGATTCGCGACGCAAACTCAAGCAGGTCAATCATTTACTGCAATTCATCGAGCCGCTGCTGGCTCAGGTGCAGGCGCTGCGGGGCACGGTGACGCTGGTAGATCACGGAGCCGGCAAGTCGTATTTAGGGTTCATGCTGTATGACCGGTTTTTTGCGGCGCGGCAGAGCGCGGGGGAGGCTGCGGGCAAAGTGATTGGCGTAGAAGTGCGCGAGGAGTTGGTGCGGCGCTCGCGCGAGCTGGCCGAGCGTTTTGGCTTTGGCGGCATGCAGTTTGTGAACAGCACGGTGGCGGAATCCAACGCGCAGATCCCGCAGCAGGTCGATATCGTCACAGCCCTGCATGCCTGCGATACCGCCACCGACGATGCGATTGCGTTTGGTCTGAAGCACGGCGCTCAGCATTTGGTGTTGGTGCCTTGCTGCCAGGCCGAGGTGGCGGCTACGTTGACTAAAGGCAAAAAGAGCGCTGTGCAAAACAATCCGCTCGTGGAGCTTTGGCGCAGGCCGCTGCACACGCGCGAGTTTGGTTCGCAGCTGACCAATGTGCTGCGCTGCCTGCAGCTGGAAGCGCACGGCTATGAGGTGACGGTAACCGAGCTGGTGGGCTGGGAACATTCGATGAAGAATGAGTTGATCGTTGCATCGAAAGGAAAACCGCATGCGAAGACCAGCGGCCAGCGTTTGCAAGCCATGCTCGAGCAACTGGGATTGAACGAGATGCGCACGCGCTTTTTCACGCCGCTGCTTGAAAAAGAAGCCGCATGAAAACTGCCATCGTGATCGGCGGCGGACCAGCGGGCTTGATGGCTGCGGAAGAGCTGGCATTGGCCGGTGCACAGGTCGATGTCTATGACGCGATGCCATCCGTGGGGCGCAAATTTTTACTCGCTGGCATCGGCGGGCTCAACCTCACGCATGCCGAGCTGCTCGAGAATTTCACCTCTCGCTACGGCGAGCGTGCGACGCAGGTCGCCGCATGGCTCAAAGCGCTCAGCCCTGATGCCTTGCGCGATTGGATCCATGCGCTGGGTATTGAAACTTTTGTCGGCACATCGCAGCGCGTCTTTCCGAAAGACATGAAAGCCGCGCCATTGCTGCGGGCTTGGCTGCATCGCCTGCGTGGCCAAGGCGTGCGCTTTCATGCACGGCATCGTTGGCTAGGCTGGGCGGACGATGGCGCATTGCGTTTTGCGACCCTAGAAGGTGAATTCAGTGTTCGCGCAGATGCCACCGTTTTGGCGCTGGGCGGCGCAAGCTGGAAAAAGCTAGGCTCAGATGGCACTTGGCAGCCTTGGCTGCGTGAAGCGGGTGTGCAGGTGCAAGCTTTACAACCCTCCAACTGCGGCTTTGATCTGAAAACGCCCTGGAGCGAGCATCTGCGCACCCAGTTTGCAGGGCAGCCTGTCAAACCTGTCGCGCTGCACTTCACGGATTCGCAAGGCGCGAAGTTTCAAAGGCAAGGCGAATTCGTGATCACCGAAACGGGCGTGGAAGGCAGCTTGATTTACGCCGCCTCCAGCTTGATCCGAGATGAGATCAGCAAGAGCGGCCAAGCCACGATTCATCTCGATCTCTTGCCCGCTTATCAAGCGGAGAAAGTGCAGTCCGAGGTGAGCCACCCGCGCGGCAGCAAATCTCTGTCGGCACATTTAAAGAGCCGCTTGAATCTGCATGGCCTCAAATCGGCTTTGCTGTACGAAGTGCTTAGCAAAGAGCAGATGCACGACATGCCGCTGCTGGCGCAGACCATCAAAGCTTTGCCGCTCACTCTGGGCGCCGCGCGCCCGATTGACGAAGCGATCAGCAGCGCTGGCGGCGTGGCATTGGAGGCCATGAATGATCAGCTCATGCTGCTCCAGCTTCCCGGCGTGTTTTGCGCAGGGGAAATGCTCGATTGGGAGGCGCCGACTGGCGGCTATTTACTCAATGCCTGCTTAGCTAGTGGCCGGGTTGCCGGGCGCGGGGCAGTGGCTTACCTGACGGCCTGATCAGGCCGGATTGTCGATATCCACAAACTCATGCTGTAGACCCAGTTCCTGCGCCATATGAGCGGCGACGGCTTGCGCGCCATAGCGTTCGCTGGCGTGGTGGCCACACGCAATATAGGCCACGCCCATCTCACGGGCGTAGTGCGCTTGAGGCTCAGAGATCTCGCCGGTCACATACACATCCGTCCCAGCTGCAATCGCTTCCTCAAAGTAACCCTGCGCACCACCCGTACACCAAGCTACATTTTTGATAGCATGTTGCGCACTATTGATAAAGGCTACAGGCCGATTTAGTCTGTTTTTTACATGCTCAGCCAGTGCGGGCAATGTATCGCAGGGGCTGGTGCCTAACCATCCTAGATCTTGCTCGCCAAAGCGCCCAAACTCCCCGCTGGCCAATGGCTTGAAATCTAAAACGCCTGCCAACTGCGCATTGTTACCTAGCGTCGGATGCGCATCCAGCGGCAAATGGTAAGCATAGAGGTTGATGTCATGCGCCAGTAATTTTTGTAGCCTCTGCTTCATCCAACCCGTCACGCGGCCATCTTGCCCACGCCAAAACAGGCCATGGTGTACAAAGATCGCGTCTGCCCCACGCTCAATAGCCGCATCAATCAGCGCGACAGACGCCGTGACGCCTGAGACAATTTTTATGATTTCGGCCTTTCCTTCGACTTGCAAGCCATTGGGCCCATAGTCTTTGAAGCGCTCGGGTTGCAGGAGC
>JANPAK010000275.1:0-6460 GCA_031429925.1 Variovorax sp. | reverse complement strand
TTGGCGCAGCCGCCAAATCGCCCAGATCGTGCCAATCCATCCAAAAAGCAGCGGACCATCTGGCGTGATAGTGATGCCGAAAAAGAGGTAGAGCAGGCTGAGATTGAATGCAAGCACAGACCAAAAAGCGAGCTTGGCCTCGCCAAACATGTCCAGTACGAGCCGGGCGAGCAGCACATTGCAGCCCAATGACCACAGGACTGCTGCCAGTTTGATGGCAAAACTCGTGTTGCCCAGCAGCGCGGTGGTCACCGCAACGCTGTAGCTCGCCAGTGGCGGATGGTCAAAGTAGGAGAGACTGGGGTATTGCGTCCAAGTCCAGTAGTAAGCCTCTTGCGGCGTGATGGGTGCCACTGCTGCGATCAGCAAGCGAAACAAAGTCACCAAGGCGATCAACGCGATTAAAGGGCGCATGGTGCCTGGGAGTGAACTCATTGATTTAAACGTCAGTCAATACTTATGGCAACCGAGCGTACGCGCTTTAGGCATCCTCATTCGTACGTAGTTACCGAATCATAGCCAAAGCATCGTCAAAGATGCGCTTTGATGATGCCATGGGTGAGTAACCAGAATGCCGGTCAGCAAATTGCCGTGCATTTGCCGCAAACTGCGGCTGATCGATGACCGCCTGCAAAGCCTGAATGACGTTTTCGGGTGTCGGCGGATGCGGCAGCAACCCTGCGCCAAGGCGCGTGACCTGCCTTGCAGTGAGCATGGCTTCTAGATTCCGAACATAAAACACCATGGGCTTGCCCGCCAGCAGGCTGGCGTAGACCAATCCCAAGTTGCCGAAATTGAACACCGCATCGCATTGGGAAAGCGCTTCGCTCAAACGCAGTATCTGATTCGTGATTGACACGTTGGGCGCCCGCCACGTGTCCATCAAAGCGGGACTGGCATCACGCAGCACGACGCAGTAGCGAAGCTTTGAGCGGTGAATGGCCTGCCGGATCTGGTCCAAGTACGGCAATTCGGTATTGAGATAGGTAAAAATTTTTGCCTCTGTGCTGGTCTCACCTTGAGGCCACTGTGGAGACGGACCGACATCGTTGACAAAAAGGGCACCGCAATAGTTCACTTGCAAGCGTGGGCCAAAGAAGTCGAGCTCTGGGAAACTCATAACGTAGGTCTTATCGGCGGAAAAAATCTGGTGGACGCTGGACACCTGAGCTTCGCCAAAAACGCAGTTGACGGTGTTGATCACGTCACCGTCCATACTGTAAGTCAGCTCGCCGCCGCGCCAGGCGGGCGAAGGATGCTGATCGATCGGAAGCTCAAAGGGCATTGCCATCAAAATTGTGGGGATCCCATGCTGGCGAGCGCACAAGAGCGACAGCGGAGCATAAGAGGCAATCACGAGGCCCGGACGGACTGCTTGCAAAATGCCTTCCCAGGCCGCGCGCATACCGCTGAGGTGTTGGTGCGACGTGAAGCCAAAGATGGTCAAGACATCCGCCATCGATTGCGGCTGAGGGCCTTCGGCTGGGAAGAATTTGTCAGGATGAAAGGGCGCTTGCAGCACATTAAAACCCTCGCCCTGTAGCATGGCGCCAACGCTTCGCACATCGCGCAAAGCAAAGGTGACCTTGTGCCCCTGCGCTTTGAACTCTCGGGCCATGGGTATGAGAGGCAGCACGTGGCCAAACCCTTGGCCGATCTCCCAAGTGAACAGGACGCTTGCGTTTTGCTTCATGGCCAAAGTTGCTTAACCCTGTGCCACAGGCAATTCGCTTCGATGACTCCACTCGCTCCAACTGCCGGCAAAAAGCTGACTGGGTGGATAGCCGGCGATCTGCATGGCCAGAACATTGGGCACGGCACTCACGCCGCTGCCGCAGTGGTGGATGACTTTGCTCGCGTCTCTGCCGCCGAGCAGGGCATCGAATTCAGCTTTGAGCTGAGAAGGGGTTTTGAAAAAGCCCTGTTCATTGACATTCATGGCGAAGGGGCGGTTGAGCGCGCCGGGAATATGGCCCGCGATCGGATCAAGCGGCTCGACCTCACCACGAAAACGCGGGGCAGCCCGCGCATCAATAATGGCATGAGATCCGGTACGGCTTGCAGTCGCTACTGAATCGCTAGCAATCAGCGCAGGATTGGTATGGGATAGAGGGTACTTTTGCTTAGAATAATCAGGAGAAGAGGCATTACCGCCAGCGCTTGTTGCGCCGCCTGCGGCAAGCCAAGCTTGCAGGCCGCCATCGAGCACGGCCACGCGCTCATGGCCGATCCACAGCAGCATCCACCAGGCGCGACCGCAGTAGTTGCAGCCATTGCGGTCATACACCACCACTTGGGTTTGGGGCAGCACGCCCATCGCGCCTGTCCATGCGGCAAATTTCTCGCGGGAGGGCAGGGGGTGGCGGCCACCGCTCATCTTGTCAGTGGCATCGGTTTTGTCGCTGAGATCAATATCAAGATCAATGAAGCTTGCGCCAGCGATGTGCTGCGCTTCAAACGCGGCGCGGGCTGAGGGTGGATTCATCAGATCGCCGCTGCAATCCCAAATCAGAAGATCAGACCCATCTGCGAGGAGCGCTTGAAGCTGTTGGACGGAAATCAGAGTGGTATACGGCATGTCAGTGCTCCTCAGGTGGGGTATTGGGAATCGCTCGGTTGCGCAGAATCGTCGCAGCAATGCCGCTGGCCAAAATAACGGCCATGCCGGACCAAGCGATCAGCGGCAGCCGATCGCCAAACACGATCACGCCCAGAATCGCTGCAAACACGATGCCGCTGTATTGCAAATTGGCCACCAGCATGGTGGCGCCGCTGGCATAGGCGCGCGTCATGCACAACTGCCCCATCGAAGCCAAGATGCCAATGGGCAAGATCCAGATCGCATGCTTCGTGCTCCAACTTGAAAAGCCACTAAACATCACGCCGACCAAACCCAGCAAGGCCGCCGCCAGAGCGAAGTAAAACACCACGCGTGCCTCCGGCTCGCCCGCACGGGACAGCGCCGTGACTTGAATATAGGCCAGCGCAGCCGTGATACCGCTCATCATGCCAATGAGCCCCGCCCAGAGCTGGTTTTGCTCGATGGCCGGCCGCAGCACCATGATGACGCCGCCAAAACCTGCCAAAACGGTGGCAAACAGTGCACCTTGTTTTTCCGATTTGCCATACATGAGCGCGCCACCGACCAAGAAGGCGGCCACCCAAACGCTGCTCATGTAATTCAAGGTCATGGCTGTGGCCAGCGGCAAATACTGCAGAGCATAAAACCAAGCCAACAGAGAAATCGCACCGATGAGGCCGCGCCATGCATGCATGCCGATGCGCTGAGTTTTGAGGCTGACGCCCAGGGAACGAGCCCAGATGAAGGTGATGACGATGCTGACCAGACCGCGGTAAGCCACCAGCTCAATTGCGTTGTAATGCTCGGCGGCAAACTTCACGCACACACCCATCAGGGAAAAAACAAAGGCTGCAACGAGCATCCAAAGGGGTTGGCGGGGTGATGTCATCATCTTTTTAGTGTTTTAGGGATTTTGACCATATGGGATGTGCGCAGAATGCTATTAAATATATAGCAATTCCAAGGCGAATTAGTAGGTGAGTCGTTCTGGCCGGATCTCTTGCAAGATGGTTGTGGCGATCTCTTCAATCGATTTGGTGGTGGTGGAGAGCCAGCGAATGCCTTCTCGTCGCATCATCGCCTCCGCTTCTGCCACTTCCATGCGGCAGTTTTCAATGCTGGCGTATTTCGAATTCGGGCGCCGCTCGTTGCGCACTTCATGCAGGCGCAGTGGATCGATCGTGAGGCCGAAAATTTTCTTCTGTTGTGCTTTCAGGGCGGGCGGCAACATACCACGCTCAAAGTCTTCCGGTATCAAAGGATAGTTCGCCGCTTTTAAGCCGTATTGCATGGCCAAATAAAGTGAGGTGGGCGTTTTACCGCTGCGCGAGACGCCAGCCAAAATCACATCGGCGCTGCTTAAGTCGCGGTTGCTCTGGCCATCGTCGTGCGCCAGGCTGTAGTTGATGGCTTCGATGCGGTCGGTGTAGGCTTGGCTCTTGCTCACATCCGAAAAGCGCCCCACGCGATGGTTCGATTTGATGCCCAGCTCTTCTTCTAGCGGGTGCACAAAGGTGCCAAACATATCCAGCACTTGCGCCCGGCATTCAGTCTTGATGAGCCCAAGAACCTCATCATTGACCAGCGTGGTAAAGACGATCGGGCGCTTGCCCTCTAGCTCCGCCGTATGGTTGATCTGCCGAACGACGTTGTGCGCTTTGTCCATGGTATCAATGAACGGTAGCCGCACATGGCGCGGGTTCATTTCAAATTGCCTCAAGATGGCATTGCCGAAAGTCTCGGCAGTGATGCCAGTGCCATCGGAGACGAAAAAGACGGTGCGGTTGGTCATAGGAGATTTAGTTCATTGATATCGGATTTTCCCACGGTATTTATGCGGCCAACTTGGCTTGAGCTGGCCAGCACATGCCAGCTCGACGGGCAGGCGACCGCCGCTACCCCAAGCCCTATGTGCGCTAGGCGTTAGTCAAGTATCTGGAGTGGGGCATCTTCGCCCAAGGCTTCGCCCGCGCCCGCTGCGGGCATGAAAAACATCGAAAACGTTGCCCAGTCTAGCTTGCAGCACGTTTAAAGCCGGTCAACTGCCGGAAACAAGTCGAGTTATCGACAAGAGATGTCCTATCCTGCTGCGTTCAGGGCTTGGTGCCGGTGACGCTGCCACTGGCCAGGCCGGTGTCCATATTTACCGGGTTATAGGGATTCGTGGTGAAGCCGTTGCCAAAAGAAGTGACAGTGCGTGTGTCCACGTCAAACACAGCCATGAAACTCGGCCCATAAAACGCGTCGCTTGGGTTTACCGCACCAGCCGCGCCAAAGATGTTGATCGCTATCCCCTGGCAACCGTTGTCTGACAAAGTGGCGTTGCTTGAGAGCACCGGCACAGTGCGATTGGGTACAAAAGGTACTGGAGTCGCGACGCCGTAGGGACCATTGGCGTCAGGGGTGTATGTGAAGTAAGAGTCGGCGCCATTCCAACGCAACGCGCCGGAAAGCTTGCCAAGTGCAGCATCGGCGCTGTCCACCTGCAATTGCCATGTGCCGCTGACGGATGCTTTGGGCTCAGGCTGGCCGGGATTGTGACGCCCCACGCTTTGGCCGGCCCAAGTACCCAGCCATTGACCGATCAGGCGCTGCGTGGCATGTGCGAATCCTTCGATCGGAATCGAAATCGGAAATTTGACATAGTTGCTTGCGTTTGGGGTGTGGATGGTGAGCCCCAGTGTGGCGCCGACCAAACTTGGCTCTGATGCAACAAAGTCCGGCAACACGCTTACCCGCACTACTGCGCTTTGACCTGACTGGAGCAGTCCGGTGGCACCGGTAATCTTTAGAAAGCCAGCCAATGCACCCTCGTCTGCCACCAAGAAGAACAGCTCACTGCTGGGCGGCCCGCTGTTGCGAATGGTGAAGGTGCGCTCGCAATTAGCCGGTAGGCGCAGTGGTGCGTTCATGGCGCTGACTTCAAGCTCGGGCGGAGCACGTGGCGTGGCGGTTACTGGCGCACTGTCAGGGCTGCTACCGCCGGCATTGGTTGCCTGTACGACGTAGTAGTAGGCCTGCCCATTGACAACCGTGTTATCAACAAAGGTGGTTGTGCTCAGGCCAGTGCTGGAGGGCAGTGCGAGGTAAGGGCCGCCCGCACCAGCTGTCACGCGTCGCACCTCATAACTCGTGGCTGTGGCCGACACTGCCCAGCCCAGTCGGATGAAGGCGTTACCCGCCGTGGCATTCAGACTTAAAGGTGTGGCTGGTGCACTGATTCCGCCACCACCGCCACCACCACCGCCTCCGCCAGTGCCTCCGCCAGTTCCACCACCACCGGTTGATGGGCTGCTCGACTCGGAGCCGCCGCCACCCCCGCATGCACACAGTAAAACAACGCCGACCGTAAACAGAGTGCGTAGAAAACGCCTAGTCCAAGTGGTCTGCATAACTGTCTCCTTCAAACACGGAGAACGGATTGCATCGGATCAGCTAGCCTAGGCGGTTAACGCCCGCACCATTGGCAAATTCATCATGGACTCATTTGCCATCGAAACTGAGCAATGAACAAGAAATTCAAACGTGCAAAAATGAGTATGGCACAGACGGATAGGAAACTCAATGCCCTCGCCCAGCGCAGCAAACACGATCGCGCGCTTACTCTTTAGCTACGCCCTATGGTTGATCTGCCGAACGACGTTGTGCGCTTTGTCCATGGTATTGATGAACGGTAGCCGAACATGGCGCGGGTTTATTTCAAATTGCCTCAAGATGGCATTGCCAAAAGTCTCGGCGGTGATGCCAGTGCCATCGGAGACGAAAAAGACGGTGCGGTTGGTCATAGGCACGGGGCGCACGCGGTGTTCAGGAAATTGAATACTGCTCAATTATCTGTCGCTCTAGAATGCTGTTCATGCAACGAATTCCTTGCCCCGC
>JANPAK010000274.1:0-2572 GCA_031429925.1 Variovorax sp. | reverse complement strand
GCGCGGCCTGCGCCAAATCTTCCGCGCTGCGCTGCTCTTTGAGAGCGTCCATATTGCGGCGAGCCGCTGCATTCAATACACTTTTCATCGTCAACCTCATCCTTTTGCCTGCCGCCCTGCCGCCCTGCCGCCCTGCCGCCGCGGATCCAACGCCGTCGATCCAACGCCGTCTTTTGCCAAATCGCGCCAAAACTTTGGTGAGCTTTTGCATCTGCGGCAGATTGTGCTCTTGAAATGCGCGAAAAAGCCGCTATCATTAGCACTCTATACCAGCGAGTGCTAACAAAGCGCGGTCTCGCAGTTTAGTTAGCTTGCGCAAACTTCTCAGTTGCGCATCCCAATTTAATAATTGTGTTGTTTTTATCTTTAGGAGATCCAATGAAACTACGTCCACTGGCCGATCGCGTGATCGTCAAACGCGTTGACAGCGAAACCAAAACCGCCTCCGGCATCGTGATTCCCGATGCAGCCGCTGAGAAGCCCGATCAAGGCGAAGTCTTGGCTGTTGGCCCTGGCCGCACCAACGACAAAGGCGAAATCAAAGCGCTCACCGTCAAGGTCGGCGACAAGGTTTTGTTTGGCAAATACAGCGGCCAAACCGTCAAAGTTGACGGCGATGAGCTCTTGGTCATGAAAGAAGATGATCTTTTCGCTGTTGTCGAAAAGTAATTCTCTCGCTACCAATTTAATAGCAGCTTGCGCAGGCTCGTAGCCGGCGATCTGCTGATTTCATTCAAATTAACCAGTTTTAGGAGCCCATCATGGCAGCAAAAGACGTAATTTTCGGCGGCGAAGCCCGCGCACGTATGGTCGAAGGCGTGAACATTCTCGCCAACGCAGTAAAAGTCACCCTCGGCCCCAAGGGTCGTAACGTGGTTTTGGAGCGCTCATTCGGCGCCCCTACCGTGACCAAAGACGGTGTTTCCGTCGCCAAAGAAATCGAACTCAAAGACAAGTTGCAAAACATGGGCGCGCAGATGGTCAAGGAAGTTGCTTCCAAGACGTCTGACAACGCTGGCGACGGCACCACCACCGCTACCGTGTTGGCTCAAGCCATCGTGCGCGAAGGCATGAAGTATGTTGCCGCCGGCATGAACCCGATGGATCTGAAGCGCGGTATCGACAAAGCTGTCACGGCTTTGGTTGCTGAACTGAAGAAGGCTTCCAAGCCCACCACCACCAGCAAAGAAATCGCCCAAGTCGGCTCTATTTCTGCTAACTCTGACACATCCATTGGCGAAATCATCGCCAAGGCGATGGACAAAGTGGGCAAAGAAGGCGTCATTACCGTGGAAGATGGCAAGAGCTTGGACAACGAGCTGGACATCGTTGAAGGCATGCAGTTTGACCGCGGCTACTTGAGCCCCTATTTCATCAACAACCCAGAAAAGCAAGCCGCTTTGCTGGACAACCCTTTCGTGCTCCTGTACGACAAGAAAATCAGCAACATCCGTGACCTGCTGCCTACGCTCGAAGCCGTGGCAAAAGCTGGCCGCCCATTGCTGATCGTTGCTGAAGAAGTCGAAGGCGAAGCCTTGGCTACTTTGGTGGTCAACACCATTCGCGGCATCTTGAAGGTCGTGGCTGTAAAGGCTCCTGGTTTCGGCGATCGCCGCAAAGCCATGCTCGAAGACATCGCCATCCTCACCGGCGGCAAAGTGGTTGCTGAAGAAATCGGCATGACGCTAGAGAAAGTCACCTTGGCTGATCTTGGCTCTGCCAAGCGCATCGAAGTGGGCAAAGAAAACACCATCATCATCGACGGCGCTGGCGCTGCTGCTGACATCGAAGCCCGCGTCAAGCAAGTGCGTGTGCAGATTGAAGAAGCCACCTCTGACTACGACCGCGAAAAACTGCAAGAGCGCGTTGCCAAACTCGCCGGCGGTGTTGCCGTGATCAAAGTCGGTGCTGCTACCGAAGTTGAGATGAAAGAAAAGAAAGCCCGCGTGGAAGACGCGCTGCACGCGACCCGCGCTGCAGTGGAAGAAGGCATTGTGGCCGGCGGCGGCGTGGCATTCTTGCGCGCCAAGCAATCGGTTGGCTCCATCAAAGGCGACAATGCTGATCAAGACGCAGGCATCGCTTTGGTGATGAAAGCCATCGAGAGCCCACTGCGCGAAATCGTGTTCAACGCCGGCGGCGAAGCCAGCGTGGTTGTGAACGCAGTGTTGGCCGGCAAAGGCAACTACGGCTTCAACGCCGCCAACGACACCTATGGCGACATGATCGAAATGGGCATCTTGGATCCAACGAAAGTGACCCGCACTGCACTGCAAAATGCAGCGTCTGTTGCATCCCTGATGCTGACGACGGAATGCATGATCGCAGAAGCTCCAAAAGCTGAAAGCGGTGGCGGCATGGGTGGTGGTGATATGGGCGGCATGGGTGGAATGGGCGGCATGGGCATGTAATGCCCTGACCGTTCAGCTTCTCAAGCTGACAAACAAAAGCCCGCAGACTGCAAGGTCTGCGGGCTTTTCTCTAGTTGAACCTGAATTCACACACTGATTTAACGCAAACTTAAAGTTTCCCCGCAGAGGATTTGATATTTGACTTCTCTGCTTCGCCGTTG
>JANPAK010000273.1:0-4084 GCA_031429925.1 Variovorax sp. | reverse complement strand
GAATGAAGCGAGGTGCTCACGGCTGACTAGGGTTTACATGGGTGACGATGGATTTGATCCATTATGCGTTGATCGCTAGCATCAAGGTGTTTGCCCCGAACTAGGAGATATCTTGTGAGCACCACCCGCCCTGCCGCGTTTTCAGCCCGCGCTAATTTGAAACGCCTGATGGCTTTTGCCATCGGTATGCTGCTCACCGCAGCGGTATCTGCGCAAGACAAGCAGCCCCTAAGAATCGTCACCGGCTTTCCCCCAGGCGGCTCGGTCGATATCCTGTCGCGCGTTGTCGCCGATGCATTGCGCGATGATTTCTCCGCAGTGGTCGTTGAAAACAAGCCAGGGGCTGCTGGACGCATTGCCCTCAATCAAGTCAAGTTAGCCAAGCCTGATGGGCAGACGGTGATGATTCTTCCGATGGGGCCAATGGTCTTGTTCCCGCATACCTTCAAAAAGCTGGACTACGACGGTTTCAAGGATTTCACGCCGGTTTCGCAGCTGGCTCTGTCCAATTTCGCGGTGGTGGCTGGCCCATCTAGCGGCGTCAGCAGCGTTCGCGAGATGTTGGCCAAGGTCAAAGCCGATCCAAAAGTCGGCAACTATGGCAGCTCTGGTTTAGGCACCTTGCCTCATTTCATAGGGGTTCTGATGGAGCAGAGCACCGGTGTAGCGTTCAACCATGTGCCTTTCCAAGGCGGAGCACCAGCCAACACGGCTTTGCTGGGTGGCCATATTCAGTACAACATCGATGTCGTGTCTGAGGCTCTGCCCTTGCACCGTGACGGCAAAGTCAAGATTTTGGCGGTGCTAGGCGCTCAACGCGATGCTTTGGCACCCAACGTGCCAACGCTCAAAGAGCAGGGCGTGAATCTAGAGGCCTCGGTGTGGTTTGCGATGTACGCCCCAGCAGGCCTTGCACCCGACGTCTTGGCGCGGCTTGAGAGATCGGTGACTGCCGCGATGCGCAAGACGGAAGTGCGGGAGAAGCTAGCAACCCTAGGCTATGTACCCACGGGGACCAGTTCGCGCGAGCTGGCCAGCATTCATCGCGCCGACTTGGCCCGCTGGGAAAAACCCATCAAGGCCACCGGCATTTCGCTGGACTGATATTCATTTTTTCAGGAGATGTTTTCTGTGCAAGCTGTTAACCACCCCTCCCTAGCGCGACGCGTCGATCGCCGCGCTGCCGCTACCTTCGTAGCAGGCTTGGCGCTCTGCGGCGCAACGGCCATGGCCCAAACGCCAGCATGGCCCAACAAGCCTGTGCGTATCGTGAACAATTTTCCCGCCGGTGGCCCATCAGACATCATCGCGCGCGCGGTGGCGGAAGCGCTGCAGCGCTCAAGCGGTCAAACCGTCATCGTTGAGAATAAAGCGGGTGCTGGTGGCAACATCGGTGCAACAGAAGTTGCGAAGGCCGTGGGTGATGGCACAACAGTGTTCTTCGGCATTGATACGGCCTTCACCGTCAACCCGCATCTCTTTCCCAACATACCGTTCAAGCTAGGCAACAAAAAGGGCGATCTCAAGCCATTGGTGATCATCTCCTCCAATGGTCTTTTGCTGGGTACTTCCGCCGCCAAAGGCATCCGCTCGATGGGTGAATTGATTGCGCAAGGCAAGGCCAGCGGCGTCAACTTCAGTTCCGGCGGAGCTGGAAGCCCCGGTCATTTGGGTGTGGCCATTTTTTCGCAAGCAGCCAACATCAAGATCACGCATATTCCTTACCGTGGTAATTCGCCAGCCGTGCTCGCCATCGTCGCGGGCGAAGTCGATGGCGGCATTTTGTCTTCGAGCGGGCTGCTGCCGCATGTCAAGTCAGGCAAAGCCGTGCCCATTGCCATCACCAGCCGGCAGCGCAGCAAATTGCTGCCAGACACGCCCACCGTCGCTGAAATCGGCTACCCGGGGCTGGAAAACGAAGTCATCACGCTGGCCATGGTGCCCGGCGACACCCCCGAGCCGCTCTTAGCAGCCATGCAAAAAGCGGTGATTGATGCGCTCAATCAACCCGCTTTGAAAGAGCGCATCGCCAGCTTAGATATGGTCTACGAAGGCCTGACCGGCGCCGCCGCTAATAAGCGCTTGAACGATCTGTCAGTGCGTTATGCAAAGATCGCTAAAGCCACGCAGATGAAACCTGAGTAACGACGCCGAGCATCAACATGCTATATCTTAAATAGCACTTTGCACAATATTCATATAGCCCAACGCCTTGTTTCTTATGAAAACTCGTCCCAACATCATCCTCATCGTGGCCGACGATTTAGGCTATGCTGATCTCGGCTGCTACGGCGGGCGCGGGTTTGACGGCGCTGGCCGTGATTCCGTGTCACCCCAGCTGGATGCCTTAGCCGCTGCCGGATGCAAGTTCACGCAGGGCTACAGCAACTCGCCCGTTTGCTCGCCCACGCGCTTTGCGCTGATGACAGCGCGCTGGCAATACCGCTTGCGCGGCGCGATGGACGAACCGATCAAAAGCTCCAGCAAAGGCAGCACCACGCTAGGCCTACCGCCCAGCCATGCCACCCTGCCCTCTATGCTGCAGGGCGCTGGCTACCGCACCGCCCTCATTGGCAAATGGCATTTGGGCTACCCGCCGCATTTCGGTCCGCTCAAATCGGGCTACGAGGAGTTTTTCGGGCCGATGAGTGGTGGGGTGGACTACTTCACCCATTGCAGCTCAACCGGTACTCATGATTTGTTTTTCGGTGAACAAGAAAAACACGAAGATGGTTATCTGACCGATCTGCTCTCCCGCCGCGCAGTGGACTATGCCAACAGAATGGCAAAGGATGACGCGCCGTTTTTCTTGAGCCTGCATTACACCGCGCCGCATTGGCCTTGGGAAACGCGAGATGATGCCCATGTTGCACCAGAAGTAGCAAAGAACATTTTCCATTTGGATGGCGGCAATATCCACAGCTACCGCCGGATGATCCACCATATGGATGAAGGCATTGGTCAGCTTGTCGATGCCTTGCGTGCGAACGGCCAACTCGACAACACGCTGATCGTCTTCACCAGTGACAACGGCGGCGAGCGCTTCTCTGACAACTGGCCCTTGGTCGGCGGCAAGATGGATTTGACCGAAGGCGGTATTCGCGTGCCCTACATCGCGCATTGGCCTGCTGTAATCCAGCCCAGCGGAGTCAGCGAGCAGCATTGCCTCACGATGGACTGGAGCGCCACGATGCTGGACATCGGCGGCGCACAAGCCACCCAGCCGCTCGATGGCGTATCTCTGCTGCCCGTGCTGCAAGGCGGTGCAGCTTTCGAGCGCCCGCTGTATTGGCGCATGAACCACCGCAGCCAACGCGCCTATCGCAGTGGTGATTGGAAGTATCTCAAAGTGGATGAGCACGAATACCTGTTCAACATCCCCGCGGATGAACGCGAGCGGGCGAACCATGCAAGCCGGGAGCCGCAGCGCTTGGCGCAGATGCGCGAACAATGGGAAAACTGGGAAGCAACGGTGCCCGGCATTCCTGCGGATGCGACGGTGAGCCTCGGCTATGGTTTGAAGGATATGCCACAGCGATAGTTTGGGTTGTGGTCGGCTGCGTTCGCAAAATCGCGCTGCCTGAGCGTTTTGCGTAGGTAAAAGGAGGAGCCGCAGGCGGAGGACACGGAGCAAAACGCTCGGGTGGCGCGATCAGGAGAAGCTTCAAGTGAAGAACCGGCGCGATAATCAGCCCATGCGTAAATTTTGGCTTCTCTTTTCTCAAGCAGTGACCGTCCTCCTGGCGGCGTATTTTGTCGTCGCTACACTCAAGCCCGATTGGCTGGGCCGCGCGCCGCGCATGGGCTGGGGCAGCGGTGCGCCGGTGGGCGGTGTGGTGCCTGTCATCGAAGCACCCGCTACAAATTCAATAGCAGCTCCCGCAGGAAGTTACAGGGCTGCAGCCCAAAAAGCCTCTGCAGCGGTGGTGAGTATCGCGACTGCCACAGCGGCCAAAGCTAACCCGCGAGCGAACGACCCCTGGTTTCGCTTCTTCTTTGGCGAGCAGCAACCGCAGCAGCAATCAGGCCTAGGCTCCGGCGTGATCGTCAGCCCGAATGGCTACATTTTGACCAACAACCACGT
>JANPAK010000272.1:0-10831 GCA_031429925.1 Variovorax sp. | reverse complement strand
GAGCTGCCACGCAACCAGGTGGGTGTCGTGGTTGCGCTCGCTGACAAATTGGAAACGCTTGTCGGCATGTTCGGCATTGGCAATCTGCCCACGGGGGACAAAGACCCATTTGCGCTGCGTCGCCATGCGCTTGGCGTGATTCGGATGCTCGTCGAGAGAGCACCGACGTTGGAGTTGTCCGGTTTGATCGTCAATGCAGTGCCTGCGTTCGGCTCACTTATTCAGGATCAGAGCGGCGCTTTGCAAGAGTTCATCTACGACCGCTTCGCCGGAAGTCTGCGTGAGCAAGGCTATAGCGCGCAGGAAGTCGATGCTGTGATTAGTTTGCGGCCTCAGAAGCTGGCCGAAGTGGCGCAGCGCCTAGCCGCCGTGCGCGCCTTTGCGCAATTGCCCGAGGCGCCGGCACTGGCTGCTGCCAACAAGCGCGTGGGTAACATCCTGAAGAAGGTCGAAGGCGCGGTGGAGGCCAACATCAATCCTGCCTTGCTGCAAGCCGGTGAAGAGCAAGCGCTCGCAGACGCTCTGAAATCCGTAGCATCCCGCGCAGATTCTGCATGGGCAAATGGCCAATTTGAAGAGAATTTAAAGGCTTTGGCAGCGCTCAAGGAACCCATTGATGCGTTCTTCGAAAAGGTCATGGTCAACCATGATGATCCGGCAATTCGCGCGAACCGACTAGGCTTGCTGGCAACGATGCACCAGGCCATGAACCGCGTAGCGGACCTATCCAAGCTGGCTGCTTGAGAATAGAGACGCCGCGCATGAAACTCATCATTCTTGACCGCGATGGCACGATCAACCTTGACCGGGATGACTATGTGAAGTCTGCGCAGGAATGGATACCCTTGCCGGGCGCGCTTGAGGCGATTGCTCGGCTCAATCAGGCGGGCTGGCGTGTGGTGGTCGCGACCAACCAATCCGCTTTGGGGCGAGGTTTGTTCAATGCAGCAGCGCTCAATGCGATACACGCCAAGATGCACAAACTGCTCGCTGGAGCGGGCGGAAAAATTGACAGTGTGTTTTTCTGCCCCCATCTGCCAGAAGACGGCTGCAACTGCCGCAAACCGGCCGCAGGCCTGTTTCAGCAGATTCTCCAGCGCTATGGGGTAAATGCACGCGAGGTTGTTGTGCATGCCGTGGGCGACACGGCGCGCGATTTGCAGGCGGCGGTGGCAGCGCATTGTCAGCCTCATTTGGTACTCACAGGCAAGGCTGAGTATTTGCGCGGCACTTTGACGGCTGGCCAAGCGCTAATTGCCGATGCTCACGGCTTCGCTGCAAACACCTTTGTGCACGACGATTTGGCTGCCTTCGCCCAGCATTTACTCCAACCCTGAATCCACCACTATGGCTTACCTCCTCGCTTTCATTCGCTCTGCCATCCATATGCTGTGGATGATGCTCACGGTGATTCCGTGGGGAACGGTTGTAGTGATTTCCTCAGCGTTCTTGAGCCCAACACGGGTTTATTGGCTCTGTGCGGGCTGGCTCAAATGTGCCATGTGGGGCCTCAAAGTGATCTGTGGCGTTCATTGGAAAGTGCATGGGCTGGAGAATTTGCCGCAGGGCGACAAAGAGGGTGCGATTTTGCTATCGAAGCATCAGTCCACGATGGAGACATTCCTGATGCCTTGCATCATGCCGCATCCGCTGGCGTATGTGTTCAAGCGCGAGCTGCTTTATGTACCGTTTTTTGGTTGGGCGATGGCCCGGATGGACATGATCCATATTGATCGCAGTAAGCGCGCCGAGGCCTTCAATAAAGTGGTGGCGCAGGGCAAGCGTGTGATGAACGAGGGCGTGTGGGTCATCATGTTTCCTGAAGGCACGCGCATCCCGCGTGGCCAAAAAGGCACCTACAAAACGGGCGGTACCCGCTTGGCGTGTGAAACGGGCCGGCCGGTGGTGCCAATCGCGGTGAACTGCGCCAAGCACTGGCCACGCAAGGCTTTTGTCAAGACGCCAGGCGTGATTGATGTGGTGATCGGCAGGCAGATCACCAGTGTGGGCAGGCAACCGGAAGAACTCATGGTCGAGGTTGAGTCTTGGATTGAAGCTAAGACGCGGGAGCTTGATCCGCAAGCGTATATGGGTTCGTCGTAACGGGCTGCGTTGCTGCTTGCATTGCAGAGTGTCAGCGGTTTAACTCCCCTACAATGCGCTCAGTATGGCAACCGTCGTTTTTTGTGACCTCGTCGGATCAACTGGGCTTTTTGAAAAGCTCGGAGATGCTACGGCCTCGCAATTGGTCACGCAACTGACCAATGCCATGGGTCGTGCGGTTGAGCAGTTTGAGGGGCGCGTTGTCAAAACCCTAGGGGATGGCATCTTTGCCGTTTTTCTGCACGAAGAACACGCGGTCAATGCCTGTGTTTCGATTCAAACCGAGTTGCAGGATCGCCCTTTGATGCTTTTTGCTGACGAAAAGATGGCGGTCAGTTCCGGCACTTTCCGAAGCTTGCGGATTGAATTACAGATTGGCATTGAGGCTGGCGAGGTGGTGGAGATCAATGGCGACTGCTACGGCGACGCTGTCAACAGTGCTGCTCGCTTGGCCGATTTGGCCGGTGCTCGGCAGATTCTGACGAGTCAGCGCGTGCGCGACGCCTTGCCCGAAAATCGCTCCAGCGAGTTCATCAGCTTAGGACCCATGTTTCTGCGTGGCAAGGCCGAGACGACGACGGTTTATCGCCTGAACTGGCAAAAGCGCAACGATGTTGACCCAGACGCCACGATGCTCGGCGTTTCATTCAAAGAAGCCCTGCGAACTCAGTCGATGCAATTGAGTTTTCGTGGCAAGACGGTGCAGCTCCAGCAAGCGGGCAGCGCGATCAAGAGCCTGCAGATGGGGCGCGCTGCCAGCTGTGATCTTGAGGTCACTGACCCGCGAGTTTCGCGCACGCATGCGAGTGTGCAGGTGCGCGGCAATCAGTTTGTGTTGGTTGACGCCTCCAGCTACGGTACTTGGGTCTATTTGGGCGGTCAACGCGAACCGTTGGTGTTGCGACGAACCGATTGCGTACTGGTGGGTGAGGGTGAAATTTCTCTCGGATGCGAGCGCACTGCGGACAACGCGGCGGTGATCGCCTTCAGCGTGCAAGGCTGAAGCCATCCTCACTCTGATTGCTGAGCGCCTCTGCCCAGCGTTTCAGCGACAATACCCCCTGCCTCCAAACGCCTAGCCTGTTGGCTTTGATTGACTCATGAAACACCTTGACCCCCGCGCCGCCTGGGAAGAAATTCAGCGCACGCCTGATGCGCTGTTTGTGGATGTGCGCATGGAAATTGAATCGCTTTATGTCGGCCGCCCGCCCGGCGTGGTCAACATTGCTTGGTATGAGTATCCTGACCTCGCCCCAAACCCTGAAGGCTTCGTGACTGCTGTGCAGCGTGAGGCAAGCCGCAAGGACCGGCCGATTTACCTGATTTGTCGCAGTGGCAAGCGTACGGTGGATGCGGCTAAAGCACTAGACGCGGCAGGGTTTTCGGATGTGACCAACATCAAAGAGGGCTTTGAAGGCGATTTGGATGAACGCTTTCATCGCTCCACGCATTCTGGCTGGCGCTTCCATGGCCTGCCTTGGGAACAAATGTAGTTCTCGCCCTTGAAAATTCGGGAGCAGGCGCTAGTTTTGATAGTCTCTGCCAATCCGTTTCGTATTCTGTTAACGACCCACCATGAGCAAACAAACCCTTTCCTTCCAAGCCGAAGTTGCCCAATTGCTGCACCTCGTCACGCATTCGCTGTACTCCAATAAAGACATTTTTCTGCGCGAACTGATCTCCAATGCCTCGGATGCTTGCGATAAGCTTCGATTTGAAGCCATTCAAGATGCCAAGCTGTTTGAAGATGCACCAAGTTTAGAGGTGCGGGTGAGTTTCGACAAAGAGGCAAAGACGCTCACCATCGCCGACAATGGTATAGGCATGAGCGAGCAGGAAGCCATTGACCATTTAGGCACGATTGCCAAGAGCGGCACGAAAGAATTCGTGGGCAAGCTGGCGGATGCGCAAAAATCAAAAGCCAAAGACGAAGGCTCCCTCATCGGCCAATTCGGCGTGGGTTTTTACTCTGGTTTTATCGTGGCCGACAAGATGGTCGTGGAAACACGCCGCGCCGGCTTCAAGCCCGAAGAAGGCGCTCGCTGGACGAGCGGCGGCACGGGTGATTTTGAAATCGAAACCATCACCAAGCCAGCGCGGGGCACGAGCATCACGCTGCACCTGCGTGAAGATGCCATGGATTACGCTAATCTTTGGAAGCTCAAAGAAATCATCAATAAGTATTCCGATCACATCAGTCTGCCCATCTTGATGGAAAAGGAAGAGTGGAAGGAAGGCGAGCCGATTGATGCCGCTGACCCGAGCAAAGGCACCAAGGGTGGCGGCATGGTCAAGACCGGCGAGTGGGAGAAAATCAACGTCGCTGCCGCGCTGTGGACCCGCCCCAAGAAAGACATCAGTCAGGAGCAATACGACGAGTTTTATAAAAACATCTCGTACGACCAAGATACCCCGCTTGCACACACACACAATCGCGTCGAAGGCAGCACCGAATACACCCAGCTGTTGTTTCTTCCCGCCAAAGCGCCATTTGATTTGTGGAACCGCGACAAAAAGGCCGGTATCAAGCTTTACGTCAAGCGCGTGTTCATCATGGACGATGCCGAAAGCCTTATGCCTACGTATTTGCGCTTTGTGAAAGGCGTGGTTGATTCCGCTGATTTGCCGCTTAACGTGAGCCGTGAAATTTTGCAAGAAAGCCGCGACACACGTACCATCCGTGACGGCAACACCAAACGCGTGCTCTCGATGCTGGAAGATTTGGCCAAGCACGATTCGCACAGCGCTGATGTGAAGGACACGGACGGCAAGGAAGTGAGCGATGTTGTGGACGCTGTCGACAAAGCTAAAGAAGGCAAGTTCACATCCTTCTACGCTGAGTTCGGCTCCGTGCTCAAAGAAGGCCTAGGTGAAGACTTCACCAACCGCGAGCGTATCGCCAAGCTGCTTCGGTTTGCTTCTACGACGACAGACGCGATGGCCGTGAGCCTCACCGACTACAAAGCCCGTATGAAAGACGGTCAAGATGCGATTTACTACATCACCGCCGATACGCTCGCCGCTGCGAAAAATAGCCCGCAGCTAGAAGTTTTCAAGAAGAAAGGCATAGAAGTTCTACTCATGACCGACCGCGTCGATGAGTGGGCGCTATCGCATTTGCATGAGTTTGACGGCACGGCAATGCAGTCTGTGGCGAAGGGAGCAGTCGATTTGGGCAAGCTGCAAGACGACGAGGAAAAGAAAAAGGCCGAAGAAGCCGCTGAAACCTCCAAAGAGCTGATTGCTAAGCTCAAAGAAGCCCTGAAAGAAAAAGCCGAAGATGTGCGCGTGACCAGTCGCTTGGTCGATTCACCGGCCTGCCTCGTGGCGAAAGACGATGGTGGCATGAGCTTGCAGCTGGCCCGCATGCTTAAAGCCGCTGGTCAAGCCGCGCCAGAGACGAAACCCGTGCTAGAAATCAACATCGAACATCCACTCGTCAAGCGCTTGAACTCAGATGCTGTTCATTTCAACGATCTTGCGCACATCGTGTTTGACCAAGCGCTTCTCGCCGAAGGCGGCATGCCCGATGATCCCGCAGCCTATGTGAAGCGCGTGAACGCCTTGCTGGCTTGAGCAGCGAATAGCTGTTGCGCAGGTATCCACCGATAATCGGGGGATGACATCGCCTACGACCCAAACCAGCTTCGACCAACTGAGCCTGCCACCCACCACGATCGCCAACCTCACTGCCTTGGGTTACACCCAGATGACGCCGATTCAAGCGGCCAGCTTACCGCTGGCGCTCTTGGGAAAAGACATCATCGCGCAGGCCAAAACAGGAAGCGGTAAAACTGCGGCTTTCGCGCTCGCGTTGCTGGCCAATTTGAACCCGCGCCGCTTCGCCGTGCAAAGTCTGGTTCTGTGCCCCACACGCGAGTTGGCAGATCAGGTGGCCACTGAAATTCGCCGCTTAGCGCGGGCGCAAGACAACGTCAAGATCGTCACGCTTTGCGGTGGCGTGCCGCTTCGTGGGCAAACGGCTTCTCTGGAGCATGGTGCGCACATCGTGGTGGGCACCCCGGGGCGCGTGATGGATCACCTGGAGCGCGGCAGCCTGCGCATGGATGCGTTGAATACGCTCGTGCTTGATGAGGCCGATCGCATGCTCGACATGGGCTTTTTTGACGATATTGCCGTGGTGGCCAAGCAATGCCCCAAAGAGCGGCAGACCCTGCTGTTTTCTGCCACTTATCCCGAAGGCATTGCCAAGCTCAGCGCCCAATTCATGCGCAGTCCGCACATGATTAAGGTGGAATTGCAGCATGCGGGCAACCAGATCGAACAGCGCTGGTATGAAATTGCAGGTGACGGAAGGCGCGGCGCAAATGCCACCGAACGCTTCATCGCCGTGAGCCAAATGCTCGCGCATTTCCGCCCCGAGAGTACGCTGGCTTTTTGCAATACCAAGGCTCAATGCCGAGAACTAGAAACGTATTTGCAGGCGCAGGGCTACAAAGCGCAGGCACTCTATGGCGAGCTGGAGCAGCGCGAGCGCGATCAAGTCTTGGTGCAGTTTGCCAACAAAAGCTGCAGTGTGCTGGTGGCCACCGACGTCGCTGCGCGCGGCTTGGATATTGCGAATCTCGAAGCCGTGATCAACGTGGATGTGACCCCCGATGCTGAAATCCACATTCACCGCATTGGCCGCACCGGCCGAGCCGGCGAGAGCGGCTTGGCGCTGAACTTGGCAAGCATGGACGAGATGGGCAATGTGGGAAAAATCGAGCTGCTACAAGGCCGCGAAACCTCATGGAGCAAGCTGTCTGAGCTGACGCCAGCCAGCAATGCGCCACTTCTGCCGCCGATGGCCACGCTTTACATCCAAGGCGGCCGCAAAGAAAAAATCCGCCCCGGCGATGTGCTGGGTGCGCTCACGGCAGATCTGGGCTACACGCGTGAGCAGGTGGGCAAGATCACGGTGAATGAATTTTCTACCTATGTAGCGGTCGAGCGCAAGATTGGCGCGGAAATTGCCAAGCGTTTGGGCGACGCACGCATCAAAGGCAAAGCCGTGAAAGTGCGCTTGCTATGAACCTGCCCTGAGCTGCGGCAAAATCTCAGCGTTCAAACTCAGAAACACAGCATGGCCTCTAGCCTTCTCGCACTTCTTGACGATATCGCCACCTTGCTGGACGACGTGGCGGTGATGACCAAAGTGGCCGCCAAAAAAACGGCCGGTGTGCTGGGCGATGATTTGGCGCTCAACGCGGAGCAGGTGGCCGGCGTGGCGGCCAAGCGCGAGCTGCCGGTGGTGTGGGCGGTGGCCAAGGGCTCGGCCCTGAACAAGGCGATTCTCGTGCCTGCTGCTTTGGCCATCAGTGCGTTGATGCCTTGGGCGATTTTGCCGCTGCTCATGCTGGGCGGCGCATTTCTGTGCTTTGAGGGCTTTGAGAAAGTGGTGCATAAAATCTTTCATAAGAAGGAAGACGAAGTGCATCACGCGCAAATCACGCAAGCCGTGCTCAATCCTGAAGTGGACATGGTGGCTTTTGAAAAAGACAAAATCAAGGGCGCGATCCGCACCGATTTCATCTTGTCTGCCGAGATCATTGTGATCACGCTGGGCACGGTTGCCGCCGCTGCATTTGCGCGGCAAGTGACGGTACTGGTGGCGATTTCTGTGATCATGACCATTGGCGTCTATGGCTTGGTGGCGGGCATTGTGAAGATGGACGACGCGGGCTTAGCTTTGATGAAATCCAGCAGCAGCGGCGCACAGGCCTTTGGGCGGGGATTAGTTGCGTTTGCGCCCAAGCTCATGAAATTCTTATCTGTGGCGGGCACGATTGCGATGTTCACCGTGGGCGGAAGCATCATTTCGCATGGCGTGCATGCGATAAAATACGCTATTAATTCAATAGCAAGCTATACAGGTTTCATGTCGGGTATTACCGGTTTTGGCTTGGAATTATTGGTCGGCGTGGTGGTCGGTGGGGTTTGCGTAGCACTGTGGACAGTGGTGCAAAAAATTCGCGGCAAGTGAGATGAATTCAAAGCCGCGCTTTGACCGCCTAGACGCATTGCGCGGCATCGCCATTGTCTGGATGACGATCTATCACTTCTGCTTTGATCTGAATCACTTCGGCTGGATAACGCAGAATTTCTACCATGATCCCTTTTGGACTTGGCAGCGCAGCGCGATCGTGAGCTTGTTTCTGCTCTGCGCGGGCGCGGGGCAAGCTGTTGCCTTGCATCAAGGGCAGCCCTGGCATCGCTTTTGGCGGCGCTGGGCGATGGTTGCTGGCTGCGCTTTGCTCGTGAGCGCTGGCTCGTATCTGATGTACCCGAAGACGTTTATTTACTTCGGCGTATTGCACGGCATTACGGTGATGCTGATCATCGTGCGGCTCACCGCGCATTGGGGTACATGGCTTTGGCCACTCGGCTTGCTGGCGATTGCTTCCAAATTCATAGCAGGCTACGCAGTATCTATGTCGGCAAACCTGCAATTTCTCAATGAAAAAGGTTTCAATATCCTAGGCTGGATCTCCAAACTGCCCACCACGGAAGACTACGTGCCGATCTTTCCTTGGTTGGGCGTGATGTGGTGGGGCATGGCGGCGGCGCAGTGGCTGCTAGCGCATCGCCGCGACCTGATCACCGGCAGCATCACCCCTCCCGCGAGATGGCTGGCTTGGCTGGGCACGTGGAGCCTGAGCTGGTACATGCTGCATCAGCCGGCAATGATCGGCGCGATGACGGTGCTCAAGTGGTTGGGGGCTTAGGCAGCTAGGAGCGAGCGGTATGCGCTCGGCGCTCTGCCGTTTCCCGCAGCTACAACGCCGACTGCGGCAGGCCAAACACTCTGTCAAACGCCCAAGTAAATCCCATCGCGTAAACAAAGAAAAACGCCAGCAAGACCAGATTGGCCAAAAAGGCCGTGAGGAAGCTCGTGCCCAGCCAATAAGCCATCACTGGCACGAGCAGCACCGTCAGCCCGCCTTCAAAGCCCGCGCCGTGCGCCAGCCGCCGCGCGAAGCTGCGCCCTTTGACGAGCTGACGCGATTCCCATTTCTCAAACAATGCGTTAAAAACATAATTCCAACACAAAGCAATGCTCGACAGCACCACCGCCAGCAAAAGCGTAGAAGCCTGCGGCTTGTCAAACGCCCACCCCAGCACCGGCCCCACAAAGGCAATGGCAAACACCTCATACAAAAGAGCTTGAAGCACGCGGCGGCGGGTCGGGGTCATGAGTCTGAGCATAAACCTAGGGCAGAATGCTCGGCCGCCCCGCCTTGAGCGCCCAACCGGGAAAGTCTTCGCTATTTCAGACCCTCCCCGTAACGGATCGACGCTGCGGGCGCAATGAGTCACTACGAAATTCGTAGCATGCTGCGCATAATTTACGACGGCTAGAGGCCGATTTCTCTCAAATATCTCGCTTGCTCAGACTATGTGCGGAGGTTTCACGTTGGCGCTGCGCGACAGGCAAACTGTGCTGCGCAGCGCCAATCCTTGGTTGTGGGTCCGCGCCGAGCAACGTGTCGGTCCTCGCGGGACTGGCTCAAACGCTGAGCAGACGAACAGCCCAGTACACACCAATGCCCAATTGCACGGCAAACGCTGAAAACCGCAACGTGACCGCCAAAGCAGACAGCGAACTCAAGTGAATCACTGACTGAAGAATACGCGAAAAGAGTAAGAGGTATGCCAGCGGATCTGTGATCGAGGCCCTACCCGCGACGACGGCAATGAGCATGAGACCGCCGAAAATTGGCAAGCCTTCGATGCAGTTTGCATGGGCCCGTGCGAGGCGTTGCATGAACGGAGAAAGGTTTGAATTCTCAGGGTTGAACCCGTTTGCTGCAACGGCCTTGGTGAGGACGAGCTTTGAGCGTATGACCTCCATGAGTACCAAAAGGAACAATGACCAAGCGACGAAGCCTGTGAGGGCAATGAGTGTGGGGTTCATGTTTTACCTTGATGAAGTTTCGTGTGTTGTTCTACGCGCGAGGCGTCCCTGCTTGAACTGTTACCGCTTGGTGTTTGATGTGCATGCCATGTACTCGTCTTGCAAGCGTTCGTGTTCGCCTCGCTGAGTGGTCTGCTCTTGGAACGTGAGAGTTCGGCCGCGATACCTTCGCTCCAGTTCATCGGTGCGCCGTCGCACACCTGCCAGACACTCGTCGATTTTTGCTGCTGCCGCTGGCGAGGCTGGCGGCTTGTTGGCTCGGGTGCAGTCCTCGGCGCGTTTCGCCGCAGCGGCAAGTGCAGCATGCAGGTTCTTAGACCAGGTCAACTCCGCCTCTTTGTCGCCTCTGACAGGACGCTGGCCCGAGAACTCCCGCTCAATGCGAAGCTGTTCCGCTTGACCTTGGGCCGTGCACTTGTCCTGGGCAGTCCCGGCCTGCGCGAGTAGTAGGAGCGCGAGGGGAAAGACTGTGTGTTTGAGCTTCATGCCGGTGCTTCGACTGGTACTAACGGGGATCTGCGACGCTTAAGATAATTTATACCGCAAAACCTGCGGTATAAAAATGGCACTGCGGTATAAGTTGGGCATAAAAATTCCTAAAAATTCTTCTTAATCATGACGCCAACCAGTCCAACCCGTTGCGTGATGGGGCTGAAAAAACGAAGGCCTCGGCTTTTTCAGGCAAGTCACGCAGCAGGCGAGCGGGCCGTGTCAGAAGCGCTGAAACCGGAATACTCAAGCCGGCAGCACAGACTGCAAAAAGCGGCTGATGTCTTTGATTTCTTGCGGGTGCAGACTGTGCGGCATGGG
>JANPAK010000271.1:0-4534 GCA_031429925.1 Variovorax sp. | reverse complement strand
CGAAAGGGCCTGTCATGTTTTACACCACTCTCAATAAGAGCACGCGCGTCCTATGTCGGTCGATGCACGGGACGGTCGCATTGGCTTTGTTCCCTGTCGCAGGCGCGAAGCCAGTGCTGAGACTTCCCGCATAAAATAATCCGGAAATGCCCAACGCATTGGAGCCGGTGAAATTTCGCAGCAAGTAGAAAGTTTCACGGCGTTACCGATTAATCAATCTTTGGAGTAGCAGTAATGAAGGTCCTGGTGCCTGTGAAACGCGTGGTGGATTACAACGTGAAAGTTCGCGTCAAGTCAGACGGCAGCGGCGTCGACATCGCCAACGTCAAGATGAGCATGAACCCGTTCGACGAAATCGCGGTGGAAGAGGCAGTGCGGTTGCGCGAAAAAGGCGTGGTGACCGAAGTCATCGCGGTGTCGTGCGGCGTTGTGCAGTGCCAAGAAACCTTGCGCACCGCCATGGCCATTGGTGCCGACCGCGCCATCTTGGTGGAAACCGACGTCGAGTTGCAGCCGCTGGCCGTGGCCAAGTTGCTCAAAGCACTGATGGACAAAGAGCAGCCCGGCTTGGTGATTTTGGGCAAGCAGGCCATCGACGACGACTGCAACCAAACCGGCCAAATGCTGGCTGCGCTGGCAGATTTGCCGCAGGCCACGTTTGCCAGCAAAGTGGAGATTGTCGATGGCAAAGCGAAAGTCACCCGTGAAGTCGATGGTGGCTTGGAAACGCTCTCGATAAGCCTGCCCGCTGTCGTCACCACCGATCTGCGCCTGAATGAGCCGCGCTATGTAACGCTGCCCAACATCATGAAGGCCAAGAAAAAGCAGCTCGAGGTGTTTAAGCCAGAAGAGTTGGGCGTGAACGTCGCGCCCCGCATCAAAACGCTCAAAGTCAGCGAGCCTCCCAAGCGCAGCGCCGGCATCAAAGTGCCTGACGTGGCTACGCTGGTGGACAAGCTTAAAAACACGGCCAAAGTTATCTAAGTAATATTTTTGCGGGACAGACCAACAGTTGCGATGCAATTTAGCTCTGTCCTCAACTGATTAGGACGAATCATGACAACCCTCGTTATTGCAGAACACGACAACGCCTCCATCAAAGGCGCTACCCTGAACACCGTCACCGCAGCACTGGCTTGCGGCGGTGATGTGCATGTGCTCGTTGCGGGCAGCAATGCTGGCGCAGCCGCTGCGGCAGCCGCGCAAATAGCCGGCGTGAGCAAAGTGATTCACGCCGATGGCGCGCAATTTGCCAACGGTTTGGCTGAAAACATGACTGCGCAGGTGCTGGCGATCGCTTCCAGCTATTCCCACATCTTGTTCGCCTCGACCGCATCAGGAAAAAACATTGCACCTCGCGTGGCTGCGAAATTGGATGTCGGTCAGATTTCTGATGTCACCAAAGTCGATAGCCCAGACACGTTTGAGCGCCCGATCTACGCTGGCAACGCGATCGCAACGGTGCAATCCGGCGATCCGGTAAAAGTGATTACAGTTCGCACAACGGGTTTTGATCCCGCTTCAGCAAGCGGCGGTTCCGCTTCAGTTGAGACCGTTACCGCTGAGGCCGATTCCGGCAAGAGCATCTTTTTGGGCTCAGAAATCGCTAAGCTCGACCGCCCAGAACTCACTGCCGCCAAGATCATCGTCTCTGGTGGTCGTGCGCTCGGCTCGGCAGAGAAGTTTAATGAAGTGCTCACCCCCCTGGCCGACAAACTTGGCGCCGCACTGGGTGCATCCCGAGCGGCTGTCGACGCTGGGTACGCGCCCAACGATTGGCAAGTCGGCCAAACCGGCAAGATCGTTGCCCCTCAGCTGTATGTCGCTTGCGGCATCTCTGGTGCCATCCAGCATTTGGCCGGCATGAAAGACAGCAAAGTGATCGTGGCCATCAACAAAGACGCAGAAGCGCCGATTTTCAGCGTGGCTGATTTCGGCCTGGAAGCCGATCTGTTTGTCGCCGTGCCTGAGCTCGTGAGCAAACTGTAATTTGAATCTGCGAGCAGGGCATCGCGCGGTGATGCCCTTTTTTATCCGGAGACACCATGACCTATAAAGCCCCCCTGAAAGACATGTTGTTTGCGATCAAGCACATCGCCAACATTGATGCCGTCGCCCAAATTCCAGGTTTTGAAGATGCAGGCTATGACACCGCGCAGGCCGTGCTCGAAGAGTGCGCCAAGTTCAACGAAGGCGTGCTCTCGCCTTTGAACTGGGAAGGCGATATTCGCCCCAGCAGCTTTAAAGACGGCAAGGTCACCACCACGGCTGGTTTCAAAGAAGCCTTCAAACAATATGCCGATGGCGGCTGGCAAGGCTTGCAGCACCCGGCCGATTTTGGTGGCCAGGGCTTGCCCAAGACCATTGGCGCAGCTTGCATTGAAATGTGCAACAGCGCAAACATGAGCTTTGCGCTTTGCCCCTTGCTCACGGATGGCGCGATTGAGGCCTTGCTCACGGCTGGCTCGGACGAACTCAAAGACATCTATCTTGAAAAGCTCGTGAGTGGCCAATGGACGGGCACGATGAACCTCACTGAGCCACAAGCAGGCTCGGATCTGGCTCTGGTGCGCACCCGCGCTGAGCCGCTGCCAGATGGCAGCCACAAGATCTTCGGCACCAAGATCTACATCACCTACGGCGAGCACGATATGGCCGAGAACATCGTGCACCTGGTGCTTGCACGAGTGCAGGGCGCGCCCGAAGGCGTGAAGGGCATTTCGCTCTTTGTTTGCCCAAAATTCATGGTGGGCAAGGATGGCGCGCTGGGTGCGAGAAACGATGTGCATTGCGTGAGCATTGAGCACAAGATGGGCATCAAGGCATCGCCCACAGCGGTCTTGCAGTATGGCGACCATGGCGGCGCAATTGGCTACCTCGTGGGCCAAGAAAATCGCGGTTTGGAATACATGTTCATCATGATGAACGCCGCTCGCTATGCCGTGGGCATGCAAGGCATTGCCATTGCTGAGCGCGCCTATCAAAAGGCTGTGCAATACGCGAAGGACCGCGTGCAAAGCCGCCCGGTCGATGGTTCACTGCCCGGCAGTGCCGCGATCATCCATCACCCCGATGTCAAGCGCATGCTCATGACGATGCGCGCCTATACCGAAGGCTGCCGCGCCATGGCTGCCGGCGCCGCTGCAGCGTTTGACGCCGCGCATCATCACCCCGATGCTGAGGTGCGCAAACAAAACGCCGCGTTTTATGAATTCATGGTGCCGCTGGTGAAGGGCTATTCCACCGAGATGAGCTTGGAAGTGACCAGCCTGGGCGTGCAAGTCCATGGCGGAATGGGCTTTATTGAAGAAACGGGCGCTGCGCAGTATTACCGCGATGCCAAGATCCTCACCATTTATGAAGGCACCACGGCCATTCAAGCGAATGATTTGGTGGGCCGCAAGACCGCACGCGATGGCGGCCAAATGGCCAAAGCCATCGTGGCGCAAATCGAAACCACGGAGAAGGCTTTGGCCGCGCGCGATAGCGTGCACGCCCGCGCCGTGCTCAAGCGGTTGACGGCTGCTCGCTTGGCTCTGATCGACGTGATCGAATTCGTCGCAGGCAATACCAAAGCCTCGCCCAACGCCGTGTTTGCAGGCAGCGTGCCATACCTCATGCTCGCAGGCAATGTGTTTGCCGGCTGGCAGTTGGCCCGCTCGCTGCTCGCAGCAGAAGACGAGTTGGCCGCTGGCAACGATGTTGAATTCATGAAAGCCAAAATCACCACCGCCCGCTTCTATGCCGATCATATGCTCAGCAAAGCGCCGGGCGTTCGTGACAGCATTGTGGAAGGCGCTGAATCAGTGACTGGCTTGGCACTTGAAGCCTTTTGACCACGACACCCCAGCTTATTTCAACGATCAAACGATAACGAGACAAAAATGCGCCAACTCCCCCCCATCCTGCAAAACCTGCCTTTCCCCGTTATCGGGAGCCCGCTGTTTATCATCAGCAATCCCAAATTGGTGATCGCTCAATGCAAAGCTGGCGTGGTGGGCTCCATGCCTGCGCTCAATGCCCGGCCGGCGGCGCAGGTGGAGGAGTGGTTGATTGAGATTACCGAAGAGCTGGCCGCTTACAACAAAGCCAATCCAGACCAACCCGCCGCGCCCTTTGCTATCAACCAAATCGTCCACAAGAGCAACGATCGGCTCGATCACGACATGGCCCTGTGTGAGAAATACAAAGTGCCCATCATCATCACCAGCCTCGGCGCGCGGGAAGATGTGAACCAAGCCGTGAAAGCTTGGGGCGGCATCACGCTGCATGACGTGATCAACAACGTCTATGCGCGCAAGGCGATCGAGAAGGGCGCCACTGGCCTCATCCCTGTGGCCGCAGGCGCAGGCGGCCATGCCTCCACCAAGAGCCCATTTGCCATGCTGCAAGAGCTGCGCCAGTGGTTTGATGGCCCCATCGTGCTTTCGGGCTCGATTTCCAGCGGAGATGCCGTCCTCGCCGCCCAATGCGCTGGCGCAGACCTGGCCTATATCGGCTCCGCCTTCATCGCCACGCATGAAGCCCGCGCCAG
>JANPAK010000270.1:0-2932 GCA_031429925.1 Variovorax sp. | reverse complement strand
GGCTTATCTGACAGCACCGAGATCACCCCCATGCTGCGCTTCATTAACAAGCGTTACTTTATCGAGACGGGTATCAGTACCACTGGGCAAGCTCGTTTCAACTTTATGTATATTTTCTAAGGAGTTTCATCATGAAATCATTTACTATTAAATTCATAGCAATTTGCGCAGCATCTATAACGGCTACAGCTGCTTTTTCCGCCGAATCTGTCAAAGTCACGGTCAATGGCATGGTGTGTGCGTTCTGTGCACAAGGTATTGAAAAGCGCTTGGGTGCGCTGCCCGCTACACAGGCCGTTTTTGTTGACTTGAAAAAGCGAGTTGTTGCCGTGGAGGCCAAGGCAGGTCAAAAACTGGACGACAAGCTCATTCGCGCCGAAATCACCGATGCAGGATACGACGTGGTGAAACTTGAAGCATCGTCATTGACCGTCCAGCAGATCCGATCTGAAGTCACAGGCAAGAAATGAGTGCCAGTATCGATGCCATCGTCCAAGCGGGCGATGGCACGCAACAAACGCGCAGCAGTTTGCTCACATCGGTGCTCAGCCTGTTTGCCAGCAGTTCCACGCTGATTTGCTGCGCCCTGCCCGCGCTGCTGGTCGCTTTAGGCGCAGGCGCGGCGCTCTCTGGGCTGGTCGGCGCATTCCCGCAAATCGTTTGGCTCTCAGAGCACAAAATTGGTCTGTTCATCTTCGCCGGCCTGATGCTGATGGCCAGTGGCGCGTTGCAATGGATCAACCGCAACGCGCCGTGCCCAATTGACCCCAGCCTGCGCGATGCCTGCCTGCGCACACGCCGATTGTCAGTGCGTGTGTATTGGGTGAGTGTTGGGATCTACTTGGTTGGCGGATTTTTTGCATTTGTATTGCCTAGTTTGAGCGCATGAGAGGGTTTAAAGTAGCGGCATGACCAAGACCATCCGCTACACCCTGATCTCCCTGCGTGACCTGCTTGTTTCGTTTGGGCCGTTCATTGTTTTGGGCTTCTTACTGCTTGGGCTAGCCTACTGGTGGCTCCATCCGAATCCGCCGCGCACTGTGACGCTGGCGACCGGCCCAGCGCAGAGCGCCTACGACGAGTTGGGCAAAAAATATGTGGCCTATCTCAAAACTAATGGCATCACCGTCAAGGTGGTTCAGACCGAGGGCTCATCAGCCAACTTAAAGCTATTGCGGGATGGCTTGGTCGACATCGGCTTTGTGCAAGGGGGCACCAACGAGCTCACAGAGGTCGATCAAGATAACCTTGCTACGCTGGGCAGCCTCTTTCTCGAGCCGATCTGGCTGTTCTACCGAGAAGAGTCTGCAACCAGACTGCTGGAAGCGCCAAGCACCAAGATCAAGAAAAGCACATCCTCCGCGACACCCACCCTTAGCGCAATCACCCAACTGCCAGGGTGGAAGCTCAATGTGGGCACTGAGGGCTCGGGTGTGCCCAAGCTCATGGCGCGTCTTCTAGAGAGCAACCGAGTCGACCCTAAGGAGATCAAGCTAAGCACACTCGACCAAACGCCCGCAGCGATAGCTTTGCTTGGCGGTGAAATCGACGCTTTGGTGTTTGCGTCCGCGCCAGAATCACTGATGGTTCAAATGCTCTTGCAGACACCCGGCATCAAGCTCATGGATTTGCAACAAAGCGAAGCCTATTCGCGGCGCTTCAATTTCCTCACTCCCGCGGTGCTGCCCCGCGGCGTTGTTGATCTCGCGCTAGACAATCCGGCGCAAGACTTGCGCTTGGTCGGCCCGACGGCTTCCCTGATCACACGCAACACCACGCACCCGGCTGTGCTTCAGCTGTTCACTGGCGCCGCGCATCAGATTCACGGCACACCCGGCTGGTTTGCCAAGTCGAAGCAATTTCCGAATGCGCAGCGCGATGAGCTACCCATGGCGCAAGAGGCCGAGCGATATCTAAAAAACGGCCCGCCACTTTTGCAACGCTATCTGCCGTTTTGGATGGCCAACTTGATTGAGCGCATGTGAGTGGCACTGTCGGTGATCATCGTCGTGCTGTTGCCGCTCTCGCGCGTCTTGCCGCCCCTCTACACCTTTCGTGTGCGCTCGCGCATCTTCAAATGGTATGCCCAGCTGCGCAACATTGAAGACCGCGATTCGCCGGATCCTCAGGTACGGACCGTACTGATCGACGAGCTCAATGCGCTGGATGGCATGGTAGAAAAAATCAAGATCCCGCTGTCACATGCCGATGAGCTCTATGCCTTGCGCAGCAACATTCATTTGGTGCGTAAGAAGTTGTTGCGCTGAGGGAACACTGTTCGCCGCCCAAGCGCATTAAAGCAAATTCAGGTCTGACTGATAGCTCGGTGGCGCAGGCGGTGTGCGAGCCGGCGGACTGGATGAGCCCAGCATCATCATGTCAGACAGGTCAGCCTCAGAGGGCGGATCGGGCGGATCGGTATCTTCAGCGTCATCGTCCACCACATCGGCCGACAACACGACTTCATGCAGTTTTTTCAGCTCAAGCAAAAATGCGTCAACGTTGCCTTGCGGGTACTCAATGCTGGCAAGGCCAACCCTCAGCGCTTGCATCAAATTGGGCATCAGCTCGACCAAGAGCGCCTTGCGCACACCTGCTCGACGCACTGAAACACTCCAAAGCAAAAGACTCACGACATATTCATACCGTTGTTCATCGCGAGGGAATTGCGGATGAAGCTGAGCCCGCGCGAGCACCAATGACCACTGACCCATCAAGAATTGCTTGATCGCAACCGGCGCATCGCTCGCATCCTTACGACTCACAAGTTCAAAGGCCAAGCGACTGGCGAGTTGTTTGCGAACGGCCAACTGCGCCAGCGATCTCTCTTGACGATCCCCCGCTTGTTTGAGCATACCGTCCAGCTGCATCCAAGCCGGTTGCACCTTACTTAAGGCCTGCTCAAACACCTTCGCGGTTGGTTGCGCGACAG
>JANPAK010000269.1:0-17027 GCA_031429925.1 Variovorax sp. | reverse complement strand
TTCAATGGCAATAATGATACAAATTGCAACGTTGACTTCAGCGCACACAAAAGCCGGAATCTGAACAACCCCACCATTGGATCACCCTGCGTATGTTGACCCCCCTCCATGGCGACGACAAACACCCGCCGATACCTCGGGTGCAGCGCGATCAGCCCACCAACATGGAAAGCTTGGTGCAGGAGATCGACGAGCTTCACAGCTTTCCGGTGATCAACCTCGCTTCAGCGATCCACGAACTGGGGCTGCTGGATCGAAGAGCGCTGGTCGCGCTTTGGCGCGAAAACCCCGATCTTCTGCGCAGCAAATCGTCGCTGCTGGTGCGTCGCTTTATTCTCTCGCCCGAAGAGCTGCAACATGCTCTGGCGCGCACAGCAGGCGTTGCTGAGGTTGATATTAAGAGGTTTGAGCTCGAAAGCAGCGTGATGGGGAAGATCTCGCCACGCATCATGCACTCGCAAGATGTGATCCCACTAGGGCAAGTAGACGGAATGCTCTACGCCGCATCTTGGTGCCCCACCAATGAAGACCTTCATGGCTTACTCTGCGCAACCACCGGGCAGAGCGTTATGCTGGTTTGGGCTGATCGAGAAGCGATCGTGAATCGCGCGGCGCAATTGGATCCCAGCTCACCGATGGAAGCTCCGGAGCTGGTGGCCAAGCGCGCAGAGCAGGCCACCGGCGATAAAGCGACGCAGATCAGTGGGCTCGATCTCGTTCCCTCCCAAGACGTGCCCGATGAGCTACAGATCCACGAGCTCATTCAGTTTGCTCTGCACGAAATCACCACAGGCAAAGAACCAGAAGAGACCACCGTCGTCAATGAAACTTCAAGCATGGTTCGCATGGTGAAGCGGCTGATTCAAGATGCGCAGGACAAGAAGGCGTCTGATATCCACATCGAAACCTATCCCGGGGAGGAATTCACTCGAATTCGGCTGCGGCGCGATGGAGATCTGGAGGTCTATGAGAAGCTGCCCCCGCAGCTGCGCGCGCCCTTGGTTTCGCGGATCAAGATCATGGCCCGGCTTGACATCGCTGAAAGACGGCGGCCACAAGACGGAAAAATCAATTTCGCGGAGTTTGGTGGTGATAGCTTAGAGCTGCGCGTGGCAGTCATGCCTACACATGATGGCTTAGAGGATGTCGTCATGCGATTGCTCGCCTCCAGCAAGCCCATTGCGCTGTCCAAGCTCGGTTTGCAGCAACGCGACTTGCAAACTGTTGCTCGCTTGTCTGCGCGCAGTTTCGGCTTAATCTTGGCTGCTGGCCCCACAGGCTCTGGCAAGACGACCACGCTGCACTCTTTATTGGCGGAGATCAATACCGACGACAAGAAGATATGGACGGCTGAGGATCCCATTGAAATCACCCATGCAGGGCTCAGGCAAGTGCAAGTCAATCCAAAAATTGGCCTGACATTTGCCAGCGCCATGCGAGGCTTCTTGCGCGCGGATCCCGACATCATCATGATCGGCGAAATCCGTGACGAAGAAACCGCAAAAATCGCGATTGAGGCTTCCCTGACCGGCCATCTGGTGCTTTCCACGCTCCATACCAACAGCGCCTCCGAAAGTGTGGTTCGTCTTCTTGAGTTGGGGATGGACGCGATGAACTTTTCCGATTCCCTGGTGGGAATCGTCGCGCAGCGGCTGGTTCGCTCGCTTTGCACAGATTGCGCCGAAGAACGTGGGATGACGAGTGATGAATGGACAGAACTGGTTGCGGAATATATCCATGCATCACCTCTTGATGCTGACACTGGCACCCAGCGCTTATTGGCCGCCGCCGGCGTTCAATCTCCAACGCAGGTTCGCGTCAAGAAGGCCAAAGGTTGCCCGCATTGCGGCGGCAAAGGCTACAAAGGGCGCATTGGCATCTACGAGATTCTCGAAAACAACCCGACGATCCGCACTTTGATTCAACACAATGCACGCCCTGCAGATATCTTTGACGAAGCCGTGCGCACCGGCATGCGAAGCCTGAGGCACGATGCACTGGAGAAATGGGTTCAAGGGCGCATTGATCTCAGGCAAGCGCGCATCGCCTACATCTAAAAAGCCCAAGACGCCAGCCTGCAAACATTGCACCATCAGCTAGGCAGCACCAGATTTAGTCTGGTTGACACCCTATTGACCTAAGCGAGACAGGCAAGACCACGCATTCTGGATATCCTACGCATTTGCGTAAATGTTAGTAATTAACCGGAGACAAAGATGTTTAGTCATGTGATGCTAGGTGTAAACGATCTCGAGCGATCAAAGGCGTTTTACGATGCGGTCTTGGGCACGATCGGCGTGGGGCCGGGTGTGGCCAACAAGAATCGGTATTTTTATCGCAGCCCGGGCGGCACGTTTGCGATCACCACGCCGATCAATGGCGAGCCGGCCACGCATGGCAATGGCAGCACGATTGGCTTCACGGTGCAGTCTGCCGACCAAGGCGATGCTTGGCATGCGGCGGGCGTCGCCAATGGCGGCACCACCTGTGAAGACGCACCCGGTTTTCGCGAAGGGCCGATGGGCAAGCTGTATCTGGCTTACCTGCGCGATCCGGATGGCAACAAGCTCTGCGCCTTGCATCGGCCACCAAAAGCCTAAGGCTTGTTGTAGCGCGCGTTATCCGCGCCTACATTCGGCCCTGCTGGCGAAGGTGCCGGGCGCGTTCGCGAATGCCACGCTCACCGAGCCGCAGCGCTGCTGCATTGGTGTGCACGGAGTAGGAGCCCATGTGCAGCTCATGCGGATGCGGCGCGGCCGAGCCCATGACGAAAGCGGTATCTTGCGCGGCTTCAAAATCAATGCCTTCGCCGCCCTGTTCAAACACCACCAGTTCGCCCGCGCTCAGCGCCGCTGGGGCAAGCAAAGCGCCCTCGCCCACAGCCGCCCAAGCCACGCTGTGACCCGCGGGTGGCTCAAAGCGCCAGCTTTGCCCGGCTTGGAGATGCACTGCTAAATAGCTCATATCGGAGGGCGCCGGAATCGGGCTGCTTTTGCCCCCATAGCTGCCGAGCAACACACGCGCCGGGCCAGCTTGCGGAACTTCCTTGGGATCAAGGTAGACGCTGAAGGCAGGAGCCAGCTCCAACTCAGGCGGCATAGCGACCCAAAGCTGAAAGCCCAAGACGCGGTTGCGCTCAGCCGAGCCAGCGCGATGCCAAACGCCGCCACCAGCCATCATCCATTCCACACCGCCAGTGAGCAGCGTGCCGCGCGCGCCGTGTTCGCCGGTGGTGTCTTCATAGTTGGCGCAGCCATCGATCAGGTAGCTCAGCGTGGCAATGCCCGAATGCGGGTGCATGCCAAACTGCATGGGCTGGCCGCCGGCAGCCGTTTCGAAGCGATCCAGAAAGATGAAGGGCTTGAGTTGCTCGCCTAAATCGCCAGGGCTGACCAAGCGGGTGATCGGGCCATGGCTGCTGCCATGGGTGCGATGAATGATGGCGCGGGGCGCCACGAGACGGGGAGCAAGAACAGCAGACATGATGAGCTCCTTATGCTTGGCGAAATTGTGCAGGGCGCTGATGCCACACCACTATCGCACACAGCAGGCCGAGCACAATGGCGCCAACGGGTGAGCCGGGCACAGCCACCAAATGAGAGATGGTTGCGCCCACCATGGTCGCGCCGAGCAAGAGGCCGGCAAAGAATGCCGTTGAAGGCACCAGCAGCATGATGGCGCCGCTCACTTCAATGGCGCCAGTGACATAACGGACCCATTGCCCGAAGCCAACGGCTTCAAAGGTGGCGACCATCATGGGCACCCCTGCGAGCTTGGCAATACCAGCGGCTGCGAAGGCCAAGGCCAAGAGGATGCGAACGCCCCAAACGAGGCGGTTTTGGGTTTTGCTAGAGAGTGTCATGAGGGTTTCCTTGGGTGAAGTTGATGCGATGGGTGAAGATTAAGGCCTTGCGTATTACTTTACTAGATAGCACAATTGCAATTTACTATCCCATTTTTATTAGTAATTAAATGATCGACCTGAACCAACTGGCGGTATTTGTGCAAGTGGTGCAAGCAGGCAGCTTTGCCCAAGCCGCGCGCCTATTGAGCATGCCGCCCACCACCCTTAGCCGGCAAGTGGCGCAATTGGAAGACGCTTTGCAAGCGCGCCTGCTGCAGCGCTCTACGCGCAAACTCAGCCTGACCGATGCGGGCCGCAGGCTGTTTGACGACAGCGTGGCGCAAGTGGACGCCTTGCGCGATGCGGCAGACCAACTGCTAGGGGCGCGGCAAACGCCGCAAGGCAATATTCGCGTGGCAGCTGCGGCGAGTTTCTTTGATTTTTTTGAGATGGCTTGGATCGCAGAGTTTCTGACGAAGTATCCGCTCGTGCGGGTGGAGTTTGTGCTCAGCGACGGCATGGCAGATTTTGTGGCGCAGGGGATTGATGTGGCGTTTCGCGGCAGTTCAGAGCTGCCCGATTCCAGCTTGGTCGCTCGCAAGCTGGCGACAGGCGCTTTGGTGCTGGCGGCTAGCCCGGCTTATCTGGCACAGCGCGGCGTACCCAGCACACTGGAAGACCTCGCGGAGCATGATTGCATCACCGCAGGCGCAGCAAGTGGCGCAACACACTGGCGATTGGGTGGCCCAGATGGCCCGGTGAGCCTCGCGGTAAGCGGGCGATTCAGCGCCAATACCGGGCAAGCTCAAAAGAAAGCCGCTGTTCAGGGCTTGGGCATTTGCCTCTTGCCCAGCAATGCGGTGCAAAGCAGCCTGCAAAGCGGTGAGTTGGTGGAGGTGTTGCCCGGCGTGGCCAGCGTGGTGGGCAATTTGTATGTGGTGTACCCCAGCCGCCGCCATGTGCCCAGCGCAGTGACGGCTTTTGTGGAGATGACCACGCAGCGGTGGCTGGGGCCCACCGCCAACCGATTGAGCGAGCCGCACGAGCCGCACCAGGCGCTCATGATTTAATAGCATTCTGCGCATATTTTATAAGGGCTAGAGGCCATAATCCCTGCATAGCCATGCCTAACTCTCTACCACAACCCCATGCCGTCTCGCGCCTGTGCGCTGAGCGCCTGGCGCGCAGCACCAAGCCTTTTCTGGCGCGCGGCGGCATTCGCGGGGCGCGCTGCCCAGGCTGCCGGCTGATGCTCAGCCACTGCATGTGCGCCCTGCGCCCGCAGGTGCCCACGCGTGCGGGCATGTGCTTGCTGATGGGCGATATCGAGGCTTTGAAGCCGAGCAACACCGGCTGGCTGATTGCTGATGTGGTGAGCGACACCTTTGCCTTTGGTTGGGCGCGCACCTCGGTGGATCCGGCTTTGCTGGCCTTGCTGGCGGATCCGCAATGGCAGCCGCTGCTGGTGTATCCGGGGGAGTTTGTGGCGCCGGCTCGCGTGGTGCAGGCGCTTCCGTTCTTGAGCGCTGCAGTGCCTTTGAAGCGCCCGCTGTTTATCTTGCTCGATGCCACGTGGGCCGAAGCGGGCAAGATGTTTCGCAAAAGCCCGTATCTCGATGGCTTTCCTGTGCTGAGCTTGCAGCCCGAGCAACTCTCACGCTATTTGCTGCGCCGCTCCAAGCGCGATGATCATTTCTGCACAGCCGAGGTGGCCGCGCTGTGCCTAGCGCTAACAGGCGAAACGCATGCAGCGCAAACGCTGGACGCCTATCTGGATGTGTTTAGCCATCACTATCTGGATGCGAAGAATCAGCGGGCGGTGGATTGGGGCGATGAGGTGCATCTACGACTACAGGCCTTAGGCTAGATGCTATTATTTGCATAGCACTCTGCGCAGATTCTATGCCGGCTATCTGCCCAAAACCTTCATAAAATCTCTTGAAATATGGCTTCAACACTGAGCACGCTCGACACCCTGCGCCGCTATGCCGTCTCGCGCAGTTTGTTTGCGCCGACGACGCTCCCCAAGGCGATTGAAAAGCTCGGTTTTGTGCAGGCCGATCCGATTCGCGCCCCTGCACGCGCGCAAGATTTAACGCTGCGCCATCGCGTGAAGAATTACGCCGCCGGGGATTTGGAGCGGCGCTACGCAAAGCTGGGGGTGGAGGAAGATTTCTTTGTGAACTACGGCTTTTTGCCGCGCGAGACGCAGGCGCTGATGCATCCGCGCACGGCGCGCTTGGCTTGGCCGAAGGTGCGCTTGAAGCAGGCTGAGGCTGTTTTAGAGTTTGTGAAGGAGCGCGGGGTGGTGCATCCGCGCGAGGTGGATGCGCGTTTTGCGCATGGCCGCGTGCAAAACTGGTTTGGCGGCTCATCGAATGCGAGCACGCAGCTTTTGGATGGCATGCATTACCGCGGCATGCTGCGCGTCGCGGGCCGCATCAGTGGCACGCGCACCTATGCGGTGGCTGAGCATTTGCCGCAGGTTTGCGAAGCACCAGACAAGGCGATGGACGCGCTGGTGGATGTGATCGTGCACAAATACGCGCCGCTGCCCGAGCGCAGCTTGCGCGAGCTGATGGGCTTGCTGCGCGGTGGTGCGCCGCAATGGGAGGCGCTGCGCGCGGCGGCCTTTGCGCGCGCGAAGCAGCGGTTGCCTAGCGTGGAGCTGGAAGGCACACGCTGGTATTGGCCTGATGGTGAATCGCCGGCAGCCAAGCACTATGCGGCCAAGCCCCTGGACACCGTGCGCCTGCTCGCCCCCTTCGACCCGGTGGTCTGGGATCGCCGCCGCTTTGAGCTGCTCTGGGGCTGGGCCTATCGATTTGAAGCCTACACGCCCGCACCAAAACGCGTTCGCGGCTATTACGCCCTGCCCTTGCTGTGGCGCGATCAGGTGATTGGTTGGGGCAATCTCTCGGTGAAAGATGGCCAGCTACAAACCGAGCTGGGCTATGTGACAGGCCAAGCGCCTAAAGATAAGGCGTATCGCGCAGCGCTCGCGGATGAGCTGTTGCGGATGGAGAGCTTCTTGCTATTAAATAAATAGCATTCTGCGCAGATTCTATGAAGGGTATCTGGCTAAAAACGTCGTAAAGCTAGCCATCCACCTCGTCTGAAACATTTGGCGTGGCTTGTCATCAAGCCGTCAATGAACCATCACACCTTTGTCATGGGGTAGTTTGAAACTCTGGTGGACGGCAAGCTCGCTCGCCCGATCACCCCGCCATCACCACCCGGGCAGCGCCGAATGTGGAGCTGGATTTCACCGTGCGCCGCTCGCGTGGCTATGAAGGCATGGCCTCTTCGCCCGATGGCAAAAAGCTCTATGCGATGCTGGAAGGCGCGCTTTTGGACGCCGCCACCGCCCTCGTGATTGAGCGCGACAACGGCGAAGGCACACCCGACAAAGCCTGCCGTTTTCCTCCAGCCGTGACCCCAATCAAGCGGATGACAATGAGTTTGTCTTGCTGCGCGTGCCGCAGTTTCTGCAGGCCAAGTGAGTAGCCAAGATGCTTCGTGAGCAACTACCAGCGCACGGTTGCAACTAAATTCACCTTAGGTCGCCATCAAAATGCGACTATACGGATCGCCTTGCGAGAACCATTTTTCATTTCTTTGAGCGCGGCCATCAATTGCAGAAGCACAGATTCAGCGGTCGATGTAGCGCTGAGATCGTGGCGATGTCCAAGCGCGATATTGAAGCGAAGTGGCTCGCCCTCAGGCAGTTCTTGAGCGGCGCGCAGGCCTGCAGCGAGGATTTTGGTGGCCAAATCATTGGCCTCTTCGGGGCCAACTGGATCAACGATCAACAGAGCGAATTGAGCATCGCCGATCCGTGCAACGGTGTCGGCAGACCGAGTAAGGCTGCGGATACGTGCAGCAGCCATGACGAGAGCGCGGTCAGCGGTTTCGCGATTATGTTTTTTCTCCAACTCTGCGCAGTTCGTTAAGTCAATGGCCAGCAATGTGAACGGCTTAAGGGAGCGCGTATCCGTTTCCAATAGTTCTTTGAGTTTTTTGCTGATCACTTGAGCTGTATAAATGCCTGTCAGTGGGTCAACATACCGCAGCTCTTTGGCGCGCAGGTTGATGCCACGCTCCTGTGCCATACGCAGGTATAAGCCATAAAACAGCAACGGTATCTCGATGGCAGAACCGATCAAAAGCGCATATTCAGTCCAAAAACTGGACTCAATCACTCGATAGTTGCGCAACACTGGCGCAAACCCCGCTAGCAGCACTGGGGCAAAGCCATAGGCAATCCAACGCGAATGCTTACCACCCGCCAGCACCGCCAACAACAACGCCACCAACAAGGCAATCATGCTGAGAATCAGCATCAAATTAAAGACACTGAAAGTGAGTTGATCCTGCAAAATCATCGAGAACAGTCCAGCCAGAGGCGTCAGCACGGTGAGTACCAACATCGCGACATCGAGTGACCGGAAAGCACGCTTTGGCACAACCATCGTGCGCACGAACCAAGTGGCTGCAGCTGTTGCTAGCGAGATCACCAACGGCACGCTTCTGTTCAATGCTGGCAGCTCTGGCCACCAATACAGCCCAGCCACGCCCGTCAACACGCCTTGCGCAAGGATGAATAGAGCAACGTAAACAGAATAGGAGCCAAAACCTGCATCTCGATAGGTGAATGTGTTGGCCAGCGCAAGCACAACAACCAGCATTGCAAGGCCAAAATAAGCTCCCAGCAAAATGTGCTCAGATAACAGCGTTGTGAACAATTGCACTTCGCTCACGATTTCTGGTAGCGTCGAATACGGAGCTTGTACATGCTCGACTTGGACAAAATACCGCACTTGCTGGCCAGTGCGCTGAGACAGTGAAAATATGGGATAACGACCGGGCTGCGTCCAGTCGCTGATGGCTATGCGGTCGCCGGCCTGTTGAGTGACCCATTGACCATCCTGGCCGCGGTAGTAAAGCTTCACGACATCGGCCCCAGGCAAAGGGATAACAAGTCGCCAATTCGTGTCCGAATTGTTGCTCACCGCATCAAAAACATACCAAGCGGCACCTCTTTCAAGCAGGTACGATTTGCCAGGAACAGCCACAGAGAACGAGGCGTCAGATAGTGCTTCAACTTGGTCCTGAGTCAGCTGGCCCGTGGTATCTAGCAAAAGCCTCAGGGCGGGCTCAAGATTCACCGTCTTGGCGCTGCCCAACGTCACAACACTGGATGCTGAAGCAATCGCAATAGAGGGCGTTACATCAAGTTGCTTTGCAGTTGAAATAACCTGAGCTTGCACGGTGCACAACAGCAGCATTTTCAATATGAGAGCCAGCACGAGACACTGTCGATACATTAACGCCCTCCAAAAGAAACTACAGGTTTTCTGCAGTTTACTGTACGACAACCGTACACACTCGAGGCACCTCAGCCGCACTGTTAACCGACGGAAGATGGTTTTTACCTTTTTCACGATTGAAAACGTGGACATCGTGGATGCCGCAGCTCTTGCAGGCCAAGTGATCCCGCACCGAATACTCGGCTTTTGATGCGATACTGCTCATACAGCCTGTGCACTTCTGCGCAGGCTGTGTGACGTCACTTGAGCTGCAGGGTGCGTCGGCTTTTGCCAATGAAGCACGCCTGCGAGATCCTCCCTGCCATGACTGCTTCCACCATCGCGTGGGCCGACCAAGATGTTGCGCACAGCGCACTTTGGCGCTCCGAACGCGGCGCTGCCGCGCCAACTCGCGTGCAGCTTGCGGACGATACTTTGAGCGCAGATGCGGCTTACCGCTTGGCCAGCGAAGGCGTTGGCTTGCTCTGGTGTGGAGATTTTCAAAATGCCCGCCATTTGGTGCAGGCGCTGGATCGCCGCTTGAGCAAGCGAGCGCAGCGAAAGCCGCGGCAAGGCAAGGCTGTTGCGTCGCCATCGCCTAGCCCGACCCCAGACAAAGCTCTCACTCAAGTTTTCCATGCTCAGCGCATGGCGCAGGCTCAACGCGCCCGTATCTTGGGCAGCGTCTTGATTCCCCTCGATCAGAGCTACGGTATCGCGCTGCGCCGAGCGCCTGATGTGCGGCTCGCTTGCGAACAAGCTTGGGGCGCTGCCGCCACTCAGGGATCTTCAAAGCAACAAACGGCGAGCGTGTGCAGCCTGCGCGAGTTACTAGGCATCGTCAGCGCGCACGAGTGGCGCAAAAAGGGCGTGGAGGTGCCGCAGCTGGGGCTGGACAAGACCAAGCTCCCGCGCAGGATTCACCCGCACTACGGCGTGTTCTCACCGATCCGAGGCGAATACATTGCGCTGGTCGCGCAAGCGCCTTTGCCGCTGGCTCTCGGGGCCGCCGCACAGCTCACTGCGATCGATGTGGGTACCGGCACGGGTGTTTTGGCAGCGGTGCTCGCGTATCGAGGAGTGGGGGCAGTCATTGCAACTGAACTCGCTCCCCGCGCGTTGGCTTGCGCACAAGACAACATCGCGCGCTTGAAAGCTTCCGGGATGGCGCAAGCGGCCAAGGTACAAGTGGTGTCGGCGGACTTGTTCCCGAGCACCAGCGTTTGCGCGCAAGCCCATGTGATTGTGTGCAACCCGCCTTGGTTACCTGCCCGCCCGGGATCAGCCCTTGAGCAGGCGGTGTATGACGAAGGTGGCCGGATGCTGATGGGCTTTCTCAGCGGCCTAGGTGAGCGCTTGGCGCCAGGCGGCGAAGGCTGGCTGATTCTCTCGGATCTGGCCGAGCGCTTAGGCCTACGTACACGCGCAGAACTGCTCCATGCCATTGAAGCCGCAGGCCTGAAGGTCGTGGCCCGAGCCGATACATCGCCAAACCACCCTAAATCTCAAGATGACGGCGATGCACTTCACCAAGCGCGCTCGCAAGAGGTGACTTCTTTGTGGCGATTAACGAAGGCCTGATCGCCTGGTTGCTGAAGGCTTAGCGCCGCTTTTTCTCGCGCAGCATGTAAAGATAAAGACTTTCCACCTTCTCGCGCGCCCAAGGGGTTTTGCGCAGAAACTTCAAGCTCGAGGCAACACTGGGCTCGCTGGCAAAGCAGCGAATATTGATCCGCTGCGCAAGGCCTGGCCAGCCGTAGTGTGCTTGCAAATCCGTCACGATCGCCTCTAGCGTGACGCCGTGCAGAGGATTGCGCGCCTGCGGCTTTGGGCTGCCGGGCGGGCTCGGCGCGACTTCGGGGGCGGTGCTCATCCTGCCATTGTGCCGCTTGTGCAGACTGCCCAGCACTTGGGGGCCCTAAAATCGAGCGTCTTTTCAAACTTTAGGATTCTTGTGGATATCTCCCTGCTGATCAAAGCCGCCATCATGGGCATCGTGGAGGGGCTGACGGAATTTCTCCCGATTTCATCAACGGGGCACCTGATTTTGGTAGGCAGCCTGCTGGGCTTTAACGATGACAAAGCCAAAGTCTTTGATATCGCCATCCAAACCGGCGCGATTTTTGCGGTGATCTTGGTCTATTGGCAGAAGATTCGCGACACCATGGTCGCGTTGCCCACTGACAAAAAAGCGCAGCAATTTGCTCTTAACGTGTTCATTGCCTTTGTGCCCGCCGTGATCTTGGGACTGCTCTTTGGCAAGGCGATCAAGGAGAATTTATTTACGCCGGTGGTGGTTGCAAGCGCCTTCATCGTTGGCGGCTTCATTATTCTTTGGGCGGAAAAGCGCCAGCAAACCACAGTACGCGTGCACAGCGTGGACGACATGAGTGCGATGGATGCGATCAAAGTCGGCTTGGTGCAATGCCTCGCGCTCATCCCCGGCACGAGCCGCAGCGGCGCCACCATCATTGGCGGCATGCTGCTTGGCCTCTCGCGCAAAGCAGCCATTGATTTCTCTTTCTTTCTCGCGATGCCCACGCTGATTGGAGCGGGCGTGTACAGCCTCTACAAAGAGCGCGCAGTGCTTTCCATGGCAGATATTCCGATGTTTGCCGTGGGCTTGGTGTTTAGCTTTATCAGCGCTTGGCTGTGTGTGCGCTGGCTGCTGCGCTATATCTCGACGAATAATTTTGTGCCCTTTGCGTGGTACCGCATCGTGTTTGGCATCGTGGTGCTGGTCACGGCGTATACGGGATGGGTCAAGTGGGCGGCTTAGCATCCATCAACGGGCATTCGCCGTGGCGCATGAGTGTGGCGCCCATGATGGAGTGGACCGATCGGCATTGCCGCTACCTCCATCGTCTACTCACGAAGAACACCCTGCTCTATACCGAGATGGTGACCACCGGGGCCTTGCTGCATGGCGATGTGCCGCGTCATTTGGATTTCAATGACGAAGAGCATCCGGTTGCACTGCAGCTGGGTGGCAGTGAGCCGGAAGATTTGGCCAAAGCGGCGAAGCTCGGCGAGCAATGGGGCTATGACGAGATCAATCTCAATTGCGGCTGCCCGAGCGAGCGCGTGCAGCGCGGCGCGTTTGGCGCGTGCCTGATGAATGAGGCGGCTCTGGTGGCCGATGGCGTGAAGGCGATGCTGGATGCGGTGAGCATTCCGGTCACGGTGAAGCACCGCATCGGCATTGACAAAACCGAGAGCTATGCTTTCATGCGCGATTTTGTGGGCACAGTCTCAGATGCCGGCTGCAAAGTGTTCCTCGTGCATGCGCGCAATGCATGGCTCAAAGGCTTGTCGCCGAAGGAAAACCGCGATATTCCGCCGCTGCGCTATGAAATGGTTTACCAGCTCAAGAAGGATTTTCCTGATCTAACCATCTGCATCAACGGCGGCATCACGACGACGGATCAGGTCAACGAGCATTTGCAGCATGTGGATGGCGTGATGATTGGCCGCGAGGCGTATCACAACCCTTATTGGATGAGCGAGTGGGATGCGGCGTTTTACGGCGATGAAGGGCATCCAGCGCCCTCGCGCGAAGAGATTGAGGCACAGATGTGTGAATACATGGCGCGACGCACGGCGCAACATGGCACACCTTGGCATTCAGTGGCGCGCCACATGCTTGGCCTGCGCCATGGTCAAGCCGGCTCACGGGGTTGGCGGCAGGTGTGGAGCGATCACAAACTGAAAGCTGAAGCGGCAAATGCGGTGAGCATGCTGGCTCAGCAGCGGCTACCGCCTCCCACTGCACTTGAATCGCTATCGTATTTATAGCGGTTTGCGCCCATATATAGAAGTCTAAGCGTCGACAAGGCAAGCATCTACGCGCCGTAACTCATGGCTTTGGCTTTGCCCGAAAACACGCGATACACGACCACGGTATAGCCAATGATCATCGGCAAGACAATCGATGCTCCGATCAAAATGATTTTGAGAGACTCGGGCGAGGTGGCAGCTTGCCAAATCGTCATTTTGTCAATCACGAGATAGGGGAAGAGGCTGTAGGCCAGACCATAGAAGGCGAGGATGAAAATGCCCACCGTCGCAGCGAAGGGCACCCAATCGCCGTAGGCATTGCCAAGCTTCAGGCGCGTGGGCAAGCGCACGAGGCTGCGGTGAATGATGAAGAACAAGAGCGCTGTCATGATCGGCAAAGGCGCAAGCAAAACCACATAAGGCAGCGTAAACCACTTGTCAAAAATTCGCGCACTCACCCAAGGCGTGACCATGGAAATCGCGAGCACGCCAACAGCCGTGAGCAGCAGCGCACTGCGTGCCCATTTCACGGCTTGCATCTGCAGGCTACCTTCGGTTTTGAAGACGAGCCATGTTGCGCCCAAGAGCGCGTAGCCTGCCGCGAGACACAAAGCGATCAACGCAGCAAAGGCGCTACCAGCCCATCCACTTTCAAAGCCAATGATGTAGCTGCCCAGCATCCAGCCTTGGCTGAGCGCAGCAACGAGTGAGCCGCCATAAAACGCAGCATCCCAACGCGGTCGATGCGGCTCTTTGGCTTTCACGCGAAATTCAAATGCCACACCACGCAAAATCAGCGCAATCAACATGATGGCCACAGGTAAATACAGCTCACCCAAAATGATGCCGTGCGCCGCAGGAAAGCAGGTAAGCAAGATGCCTACGCCGAGCACGAGCCAGGTTTCATTCGCATCCCAAAACGGCCCGATGCTGCTGACCATCATGTCTTTATCTGCCTGATTTGCACGACGCAGCAAAATGCCCACGCCCAAGTCATAGCCATCGAGCACCACGTAGGCGAGCATGGATAAACCCATTACCACCATGAAAATCACGGGCAGCCAGTCGTTGAAGGTGAGCAGTTCGTTCATGCTGCGCCCCTCAATGGTTCTGCGCCTTCTGCACCTTCGACAAGCAACGGCGTTTGCGCTGCCTTGGCTTCAGGATGCGCCGCTTTGCGAGCGAGATAAAACACCACCGAGATATACGCCACCAACAGCATGGCATATACCGTGATGTACATCGCCAGCGTGGCAGCGAGCATCGGCGTGGGAATCGTCGCAGCCGCTTGCTTCGTTGAGAGGACACCTGTCACCAACCAAGGCTGACGGCCAATTTCTGTGACGTACCAACCCGCGAGTGTGGCCACCCAACCAGAAAACGTCATGCCTACAAATGCTTTAGCCAGCCAAGGCTTAATCTCAGCGCCCTTGCGCTGCTGCCACATGGCTAGCCAGCCCATGGCCAGCATCAGCAGCCCCGTGCCCACCATGATGCGAAAGCCCCAGAAAACCGGTGCAACCGGGGGATGTACACCTTTGAAATCATTGAGGCCCTTGACTTCGCCATTGAGATCGTGCGTCAGATACAGCGAAGCGAGTTTTGGAATGCTGATCTCGTATTTGTTCTCGCGCGCCTTCTCATCGGGTATGCCAAATAGGACCGCTGGCGCTCCGCGTTGCGTCTCCCAAATACCTTCCATGGCAGCGAGTTTGGCGGGCTGATGTTTGAGAGTTGACAAGCCATGCAAATCGCCCAGAAAGATTTGCATGGGCACGCACACAGCTGCCATCACGATGCCTACGCGCAGCGTCGCTTTGACGCTGGCGCTGCGATCGCCGCGCAGCCAGCGATAGGCGCTGATGCCAGCGAGCAAAAACGAGACCGTTACAAAGCAAGCCATCATCATGTGCGAGAGCTTGTAGGGAAACGAGGGATTGAAAATCACCGCCCACCAATCCGTCACATGCGCCACCATGTCGCCGGCAGCATTGGCACGCATTTCAAAGCCCGCAGGCGTTTGCATCCAAGAATTGAGCGCGAGAATCCAAAAGGCAGACAGGCTCGTGCCAAGCGCCACCAAGCAAGTTGCCACTGTGTGCCAGCTATTGCCCACGCGCTGCAGACCAAACAACATCACCCCGAGGAAACTCGCCTCGAGGAAAAATGCCGTCATGACTTCATAGGCCAAGAGCGGCCCCGCGATATTGCCCACGGTATTCATGAAGCCCGGCCAGTTCGTGCCAAACTAAAACTCATCGTGATCCCACTGACGACACCCAGTGCAAAGGTCAGCGCAAACACTTTCACCCAGAAAAAGTAAGCCTCCATCCATTTGGCATCTTGCGTGCGCGCAAAGCGCCATTTGAAAAATACCAGCACCCAAGCCAGAGCTATCGTGATCGTGGGAAAAAGGATGTGAAAGCTGATGTTGGCCGCGAATTGGATGCGGTGCAGGATCAGCGGATCAAACGCAGCCGATGTGGCAAGAGAGGTGGTGTCGCTCATGGCAAGCTCTTTCAAAAAATCGGAGGAATCGGGTTTTCTGGGCTTGTCTCCGTCGCTGTGTTTTTATCTTTGCTTTTAAAAAGCATCATGTCTTTGAATTCGAGCAGCTTCTGGGCCGCTGCGCCCATCTTCATGAGCTGGCGCAGAGTTTGCTCATCGAGCCGCTGGATATCGGTGAACCAAGTGGTGACCAGCTCAATCAGCTCATGCATTTCTGCCATTCGCTGTTGAGCATGTGCGTCTTGTGGGTTTGTGGGACTCACGAGCAGCGAGTCACGCAGCATGGAAAGCGTCGGATCAATCTCGCGCTTTTTGCGCTCATCGGCAAGGGTGCGGAAAATCAGCCACACGTCATCGGGCGCACTGAAATACTCGCGCCGATCGCTGGGCAAATGCTGCAGCTTCACGAGCCGCCAAGAATCAAGCTCTTTCAACCCCATGCTGACATTCGAGCGCGAAAAATTTAGCGCTTCGGTAATTTCATCTGCATTCAGAGGCCGCTCGCTCACAAACAGCAGCGCATAAATTTGACCGACGGTGCGATTGATACCCCAGCGGCTACCCATTTCGCCAAAATGAAGAACAAAACTCTGGGCAAGGGGCGTGAGATTCATGTTATTCCTATCATTTCAGTAATTCCTGAAATTATAGGAAATTAACGAAGAGCATGCATACCCGTCATGAAACAAGGGTTAACCCGTAATCAAGAAAGGTTTTTTCGGTCTTGATTCGAAAATTTAAGTTGCTATATATTTAATAGCAACTTGCGCACATCTGATAGGGGCCAGTAATCAAAAGTCACGTATTTTCTGATTGTTTTGCAGCCTTTTCATCAGCCTAGAGGCATTTCGCATGGAACCTTCGGTCGGAACAATTGCGCTCACACACGCCGCGCATGGTCGATTCCCGGCACGTGCGCCAAGCCAGCCAACACCTTGGCCAAAGTGCCCGCGTCCTGAACATCCACGGTCAGCGTGATCATGCTGGTGCTTTTGCCTCCACGCTGCTGGATTTGCTGCTGCACGCCGCGCACCGGGATCTTTTCCTTGTTGAGCAGTTCGGTCACATCGCGCAGTAGACCAGCACGTTCGGAGCCGAGGAGGCGCAAATCCACAGAATAAACCGCTCCTGTTTTGGAAGCACCCCACGCAACATCCACGAGGCGTTCGCCCTCTTTTTCAAGCAATTTCTTAAACGTCAAGCAGCCCGCGCGGTGAATGCTGACGCCCTTACCCCGTGTCACGTAGCCCACGATCAGGTCGGGAGGCGCCGGCTTGCAGCACTTGGACAGTTGGGTCAGCAAGCTATCGACGCCTACCACCAACACGCTTCCTTTTGCAGCGGCGCGCTCATTGAGCTTGATGCGTTTGAGTGGGAGCGCGTCGTCTTGCAGCGGCGCTGCAACCGCTGGACGCAAAAACTGTTCGATGGTGCGGACTGAATACTCATCTTTACCCACCACTTCAAACAGATTTTCTGCTGTTTTGAAGCCTAGCTGAGCGGCAAGATCATCTAGCTTGAGCGCCGTTTTTCCCTCGCGCTGTAAGAGTTTTTCTACTGCCTCGCGGCCGTTTGCAATCGTGGATTCA